>CAMUZQ010000001.1 GCA_947165275.1 uncultured Lachnospiraceae bacterium
AAGACATCGCCCTTTCACGGCGGTAACACGGGTTCAATTCCCGTCCGGGTCACTTGAAGGATGATCTCTGTAAGCATTATGCTTACAGGGATTTTTTGCTTCATCCTTTATCCGCACATTCTCCTGCGGGTTCACCGCATATCAGGCTTTGAACGCCCACAGTTTATTCAGAAGGAAATTTACCGGTACGCTTATCACAAGATTTAATAAAGGTGCGATGTATTTTGATATTCCGAGAATATCCACCCATAGAAATGACAGAACATTGGCGAGTACCAGTCCTGTTACCCCATACGAAACATAGGTCTTCAAAAGTGCAGAAACGATATTTCTTTTCTCGCCTTCGCGCTGTTTGAAAACGTATTTGTTATTCCAGAAGAAGGACCAGGCAACACTTATTATAAAGGATATGATATTGGCAATAAAATAATCACGGGAAATATTCAGAGGAGACAGGATAAGCAGGACGGCCACATTTATGGCATAGCTTAAAAGGGTATTGGAAACGCCCACGATCCCGAATTTGATAAACTGTATAAGAGCCTTTTCAGTACTCTCAGACAGCCGGATATGCATTATGCCGAGTATTTTCCTTATCAGTCCGTCCATGTAAAAAGCTTTCCTGCTGTTCTTCGATCTCTCCGGGCAGATACATAAAACCTCACAGGCCGGGCACCATTGCCGAAGGCAGTTTTCATGTGCCGGACCCGTTAAGGTTCAGTGGTCCGGATGGCCACTGCACTGTATCATGAATGAAGAAAAACGTCAACTCTGTCCGTCTTAAAGGACATCTCTTCCTGTAGACTTTATTTCGGAAGCAGGTTCAGAGCAAGAGTAAAGAAGCTGTTGCAGAGGCTGGATGGGCTGCAGGAGGATCCGGATATGACTATGACTGTTGCGATCATATTTGACGTATTGATGCTTATCTATTTTGGTAGTAAAGTGGGAATAGCAGATATAATCATTGAATGCCTGATAGAAAAGGAGGATCGAAATGCCGGTGATCGAAGCTTACATGGTCCCGCATCCGCCGATTGCCGTAGCGGAAATAGGACAGGGCGAGGAAAAAAAGATAAAGGCAACGCTGGACGCCTTCGACAGAGTGGCAAAACGTATCGCAGACATACAGCCTGATACCATGATCATCACATCTCCTCATGCGACGATGTATTCCGATTATTTCCATATATCTCCCGGCAGTCATGCCTATGGGGATTTCTCAGGGTTCAGAACTCCCGGAGTTTCATTTGAGGTGGAATATGATTCGGAGCTGGTACAGAGGATTGTTGAAAAAGCCGCTGCAGCAGGACTTCCGGCCGGTACGGAGGGGGAGAGGGATCCGCGCCTGGATCACGGCGTTATGGTTCCCCTGTATTTTATAAATAAAAGATATACGGATTATAAGCTCGTAAGGATAGGCCTTTCGGGATATTCTCTCGAGGTACATAAGAGTCTTGGAAGAATAATAGATAATGTCTGCTCTGAAACAGATAAGAAGATCGTGATCGTTGCGAGCGGAGATCTGTCCCATTGTCAGAAAAAGGACGGTCCGTACGGTTATCGGCCGGAAGGTCCCGAATATGATGAGAAGCTTATGGATGTAATGAAAAGATGCGCCCTGTCCGAACTCACACAGTTTAGTGAAAGGCTGCTGGATGCCAGCCAGGAATGCGGACACAGATCATTTGTCATAATGAGCGGCATCCTGCATTCACATGACATTACCAGTGAGGTCCTCTCACATGAGGCAACCTTTGGCGTCGGATACGGGATAGCGGTCTTTAAGATAAACGATGCGGAAAACCGGTCAGAAAAGGATTCACGGAAAAGAGAAAAGGGGGATTCGGACGCAATGGATGCATATGTGAAGCTGGCAAGGGATACTATATTCAGTCATGTAAAAGGCGAAAAACTGCCTGAGCTTACAGATCTCCCGAAAGAGATGCTTTCAAGGAGGGCTGGTGCTTTTGTTTCCGTTCATGAATTCGGTATGCTGAGAGGCTGCATCGGGACCATTTCCGCCACCTGCAGCAATATTGCAGAAGAGATCAGACAAAATGCGGTATCCGCGGTATCCAGGGATCCCAGGTTTTCGCCCGTAAGGGAGGATGAACTCGATGATCTGGAAATAAATGTAGATATTCTGGGTGAGGCGGAACCTATAACCTCCTATGATGAGCTTGATGTAAAGAGGTACGGAGTTATCGTTTCCAACGGAATGCGGCGGGGACTGCTGCTGCCGGATCTTGAAGGTGTGGACTCAGTAGAGCAGCAGGTTGATATTGCCCGTCAGAAGGCAGGCATCTCTCCTTCAGAGAAGCTTTCCCTGGAGCGCTTTGAGGTAGTGCGTCATGTATGAGGAGGCGGCTGTCTGCAGAGTATGTCCCCATAGATGCCGCCTGTCACCGGGACAGACGGGGATGTGCCGGGCGAGGTGTAACAGGAACGGAAATATAGAGCCTGTAAACTTCGGAAAACTGACGGCTGTTGCCCTTGATCCTGTTGAGAAAAAGCCTTTGGCCCGGTTTATGTCCGGAACGCGGATCCTTTCAGTCGGAAGCTTCGGATGCAACATGTCATGCCGTTTCTGTCAGAATCATGACATTTCACAGACAGGCATTGATAATGCGCTGCGTACAGAAAACATGTCTCCTGCAGAGCTTTCCGGACTTGCAGTTGAATTAAATGCTTCTGACCGCAATATCGGTATCGCATATACATATAATGAACCGCTTATTTCATATGAATTTGTTGAGGAGACGGCAAAACTCGTCCGGGAGGCCGGACTTGTAAATGTCCTCGTGACGAACGGCAACATAGAGCAGGAAATCCTGGAGGAGATCCTTCCCTTTATCGATGCCATGAATATAGACCTGAAGGTCTTCTCTGAGGAAGGATACCGTTCTATGGGAGGGGACTTTGAAACTGTAAAACGCTTTGTTGTGACTGCATCCCGGGCTTCTCATATAGAACTCACGACACTTGTGGTGCCTGGGCTCAGTGACAGTGAGGAATATATGGAAAAGGAGGCAGCCTGGATAGCATCCGTCGATCCTGACATAACTCTCCATATAACAAGATATTTTCCGCGATACAAAATGACAGATGGACCTACAGACACAGATCTGATGTACAGATTAAAGAATATTGCATCAAAGCATCTCAAACACGTTCTTCTCGGAAATATTTAAGAAAAAGCTTGCATTCGCGGTTAGCCTATGCTAACATATCCGGGTAAGTTAGTTACCGCTAACAATAAATACTTTATATTTCTCCTTTATAATGCCCGTTCCGGAGGTGGGATACCGGAACGGGCATTATATTTTTTCCGGAAATGTCTTTTCATATCAGGAGAAGGACTGTTTATATCAAACGATTTGTAATATAATATAGCAGATCAGCGTATAGCCCCTGCGGTTAGTTGTCAGGGACTGTTTGTTTTGATTAAGGATCTGCTGACTGCACTGGCATCCGACAGAGCAAGTCAGATAAAAAGATATGCTTTATAGAGGAGGGGAGAAATGCTAAAAAAACTCATAACTGTATTGATGGCTTTTATTCTGGTGTCCGCCGGATTGTCGGCGGCAAGACCGGCATATGCTGCAGGGAGTGTAAAGCGCAATACAAAATTCACTACAGTGGCTGAAATGCAGTCAAAGCTGGGAACCACAGACAGTACGACCTGGTCGCCTGTCTATCTGACGGAGGTGGAGAATACCTATTGGACCTTTGCCGATCAGAGCAGGCTGGGCGGCACTCAGATAAGCATCGATATGGCAAAGAACTGCTACAGAAACCTTGAAATGCTGCTCGATAACGGTTATACGATGGACTACAATACGCTCTCAGCATATTGTGAGGAATATCTCGGAAAGAAAAACGGACAGCCTGATGCCTTCTATAACGTTCTTTCAAGCTGCCTTAATAATCCCTACCTGCTTAACCGTCCGGCTGCCAAGGTGACAGCCACCACCTATAACGGCAGGGATTATTCAAAGGTTTTTGATGCCTCATATTATCTTGCATCAAATCCGGACCTGGCCGGTACTGTCGGAAATGATCCGGCCGAGCTGCTAAGGCATTTCGTTGAGACAGGAGTAACGGAGGGTAGAGCAGGTAATGCGGCTTTCAATGTAGGCGCATACGCAGCAACTGTTGATTCGGGTATAATGGCAAACTCTTTGCAGTCTGCGGCATACAAGACTCTTGGGGCAGGCGCTGCAGCACCGGTAGGCAAATACAGTTATTCTTATGCGAATTACTACGGGCAGTATCTTGGACATTACAGCATTTCGGCCGCTGTGGATACTTCACAGGCTTCAGATACTGAAGGATCCTCCGAAGCGTCTTCAAAAGCGTCCATAGATCCGTCCCAGATAACGGATATAGATACCCAGGGACCTGATGGAGCAGAGGATAATTCACCTGCGATACCGAAATCTGTTGTGGGAACCTTTACCTCAAACAGTACGAGGAGCGTGTATACAAATGAACCCGTGACCACGGCACAGGCAAACACCAGACCTATCGCTGTAATGATGCCTACAGACAAGGCGGCACAGCCTTCATATGGTATAAGCAAAGCGGATATCCTCTATGAGATAATGGAGGAAGGCGGTATCTCCAGACAGATGGCTGTCATTCCAAACTGGCAGGGGATGAGCCGTATCGGTAATCTCAGAAGCTGCAGGCTCTATTATATATATGCAGCGAAGGAATGGGATCCTATTCTTATCCATTTCGGAGGAGTCGCTTATATGAAGGGCGTGATAAACGGAGCAGACATGAATAACCTTTCGGGAACATATGAATACGGGGTTGGAGGAAAGGCTCCCGGCGCGGGATATTTCTTCAGGACCAGTGACCGTGTTGCGCCGCACAATGCTTATATTTCCGCTTCCGGGATACAGAAGGCGGCCCTGCAGCAGGGGTATTCCCTTAACCTCAGGGCAGGATATTATAATCCGACTCATTTCCGCTTTGCTTCGGGGGTTAATGATCTGTCTCAGTATGCCGATGCTGTAGATGCACAGACGATAGATCTTTCCTCCGTCTATCCGTACAGCAAATCAAGACTGACATATAATGCCTCAGACGGTAAATATTACAAATATATTCACGGTGGTCCTCAGAAGGATGCGATCAACGGACAGCAGATATCCTTTGCGAATGTTATCGTTCAGAATACAAAATGGAAGACTATGGACAAGAAGGGATATCTTGCCTTCTCCATGCTGGATTCGACAGAGGACGGATACTATTTCACCAAAGGAAAATGTATACATATCCACTGGTCAAAGACCGGCGATTATGCTCCCACTAAGTATTATGATGATGCAGGCAATGAGATACAGATGAATACCGGAAAAACCTATATTGCCATAGCGCAGGCCGGAAAGTACAGCGGCCCTCAGGCAAAATAGGCAGAACAGACAACCAGGCAAATCAGGAAAAACAGACAAAACAGGGGAAGATCTGCCTGTAGAAAAGCCGGCCGGAAGGCCGGCTTTTTGTCTGCGGTCCCCGGTCATTTTTTTTCGAAACGTTCTACTGGACAAAGTCGTGACTTTGTTTTATATTATTGAATAGCCTTACAAACAGGGCGCTATTTTTTTAGAAATAGAGCGAAACGTTTCGCTCACATCCGTCATTCCCTGCCGGTTTGACGGGTGCATAAATTTCGAATAAGGAGGAGGTAAAATAATGGCAAAAAACAGGTACATCGGGGATTATCCGGCTATAGGCATCAGACCCTGTATCGATGGAAGAAGAGGTCCTCTTAAGGTAAGGGAATCTCTCGAAGATCAGACAATGGGCATGGCAAAGTCCGTAAAAAAGCTGTTTGAGGAGAATCTCAAATATTCAAACGGTGAGCCGGTAAAGGTGGTCATAGCAGATACGACTATCGGTCGTGTGGCTGAATCGGCAGCCTGCCAGGCAAAGTTCAAAAAGGAGGGCGTAGCGATAACCCTTTCCGTAACACCCTGCTGGTGCTATGGTTCAGAGACAATGGACATGGATCCCCTTACTATAAAGGGTGTATGGGGGCTTAATGCCACAGAGCGTCCCGGAGCTGTATATCTTGCATCAGTACTTGCGACTCATGCTCAAAAGGGACTTCCGGCATTCGGCATTTACGGTAAGGATGTGCAGGATGCAGATGATACTGTCATCCCCGAAGACGTAAAGACCAAGCTTCTTCGTTTCGGAAGAGCGGCAGTCGCAGCTGCTTCCATGAGAGACAAATCATATCTGCAGATCGGTTCCGTTACAATGGGTATCGGAGGCTCCATCATCAATCAGGATTTCTTCGAGGAATATCTGGGCATGAGAGTGGAGTCTGTGGATGAGGTGGAGATCCTCCGCCGCATGGAAGAGCACATATATAACGAGGATGAGTATCAGAAGGCTCTTGCATGGATAAAGAAATACTGCAGACCCGGCTTCGATAAGAATCCCGACTTCGTTAAAAAGTCTGATGAGCAGAAGGAAAAGGATTGGGAGTTTACGGCAAAGATGGCCTGCATCATAGAGGATCTCTATCAGGGCAATCCCAATCTTCCGGAAGGCTGCGGCGAAGAGGCAGTGGGACACAATGCTATCGCCGGAGGTTTCCAGGGACAGAGACAGTGGACGGATCACTGGCCCAACTGTGACTTCCCTGAGGCCATACTCAATACTTCATTTGACTGGAACGGAGCAAGGGAGCCTTTCATCCTTGCTACAGAGAATGATACCCTTAATTCTGCAAGCATGCTTTTCATGAAGCTCCTCACCAACCGGCCTCAGATGTTTGCTGACGTCAGGACATATTGGAGCACGAGCGCCGTAAAGAGGGTCACGGATTATGATATCGAAGGCCATGCCAAGGATGCAGACGGCTTCATACATCTTATAAACTCCGGTGCCTGCTGTCTGGATGCCTGCGGAGAGGTCAAGGATGAGAACGGAAATCCTGTGATGAAGCAGTGGTTTGATGTGACCGATAAGGATATCGAAACAATAATGAACGCTACTGAATGGTGTCCTGCTGATAACGGTTACTTCCGCGGAGCAGGTTACTCATCAAGATTCCTCACAAGGGCAGAGATGCCTGCGACCATGATCAGACTTAATCTGGTCAAGAATCTTGGTCCCGTGCTTCAGATCGCAGAGGGCTGGACAGTCAACCTTCCGGATGAGGTATCGGATGTGCTTTGGAAGAGAACAGATTATACCTGGCCCTGCACCTGGTTCGCACCCAGATGCGATGGAAAAGACGGTTCACCCTTCAAGACAGCTTATGATGTAATGAACAACTGGGGCGCAAATCACGGCGCTATCAGCTATGGTCATATAGGCGCTGACCTTATTACCATGGCTTCCATGCTCCGCATACCTGTCTGCATGCATAATGTGCCTGTGGATGATATATATCGTCCGGCAGCATGGAATGCGTTCGGATCAGACAAGGAAGGCGCTGATTACCGTGCCTGCGCTGCATACGGCCCGCTTTACAAGACGGTACGCTGATACCGGGATGATCGGGAAGGCATAATTGATATCAGGGATCCACGACCGGTGACTTGCCGGCCGTGGATCTATTTTTTTGTTCTTTTAGCGATATTCACTATCACCAATACGACTGCTGCTACTGCAAGTACTGCGGCCAGACCGAAAAAAACGGCGGCTCCGGAAGCGGCTACGGCTTCTGCTGTGGATGGTTCTTCAACCGTGATCGGGTCGATCACATCACCAAGTACTGTTATCAGATCAAACATAGGATCCTTCCTCCTCTATAATGCGTAGATCTATATCTAGTATAACGTTCGCAAAATAACTGGCCTAATGCGACGAATGCTTGCCTGAGAGTGCGTGTCAAAAAACGTAGGCGTAGCGGGCTACGCCGAGGCTTTTTCGGCACGTGCTATCAGGTGAGCAGGCAAGCATTTGGTCCAGTTATTTAAGATACGTTATACTAGCTTAGGATCTGTACGAAAATAAACTTACACCGGCCGGATGCAGATACCTGTCAATCATTGTAGCATTTATCAGACATTGAATAAAGTCTGCCTGACAAGTATAATTAGGGAAAAGCTGATCAAGGCGCTTCCCGCGCCGGATATTTTATCAGAGGAGTTAAGTAAATGATAACTGTAAATAACAGGAAATTATGTGAAAACTGTTTTAAGGACATTCAGACGGATCCCTGTCCTTATTGTGGATTCTCGAAAACGTCATCCAGGCATGATCCCATGACACTGAGTCCGGGCAGCGTGCTCAATCAGAGATATATGACAGGCAGGGTCATCGGCAAGGGAGGATTCGGCATAACTTATCTTGCGTATGACCTCAAACTCGATACGCGTATTGCCGTAAAGGAATACTATCCTATGGGGATGGCCATAAGGAATCCCGGAAGCACTCTTGTGTCAGTTTCAAATCAGGAGTCCGAGGAATCCTTTAAGAACGGCGCGGAAAAGTTCTACAACGAAGCCAAAATGGTTGCGAAATTTAACGGCAATCCGAATATCGTCAGTGTCCATGATTTCTTCTATGAGAACGATACGGTTTATTTCACAATGGGCTATCTGGAGGGAGAAACTCTCAAATCATATCTGAAAAATAAAGGAACACTGAATGAAGGACAGGCTGTAAAGGTGCTGCAGGATATATCCAGCGCCCTTATGGCATCCCACAGTATGAATATACTGCACAGGGACGTGTCACCGGATAATATCATGCTCTGTGACGACGGCAGTATAAAGCTCTTGGATTTCGGGGCGGCCAGACAGGTGGTGGCCGAGCAGTCACAGAGTCTGTCTGTGATACTGAAGCAGGGATTTGCGCCGCTTGAGCAGTATCAGAAAAAAGGAAGACAGGGTCCCTGGACTGATATCTATGCTCTGGGCGCTACCGTTTATCATGCGCTTACAGGGAAAAACATCGATGATCCCATGACCAGGCTTGAGGATGATTCTGAGTTTGAGAGCAATAAATACGGCATCACGGAAGAGCTCTGGAAGGTGATCCATAAATCCCTGATGCTTAAGATAGAGGACAGATATCAGGATGTATTTGAGCTTAAAAAGGATCTGAATGCTTTAACCATACAGCCTGAGCCTGTATCGGACGTGAGTCCCGATGCCGGCTCTGAGGAAATGGGACCGACAGCAAAAGCTTTTGAAAGCAGTCAGGCAGATCCGGATGCGACTGTTTTTCTTGGAGCCGGAGAGGCAGCCGGCAGGAATGAGACAGTGGCACTGGATCCGGAGGAAGCAAAGTCCTTCCTTAATGAAGGATCACAGGAAGGAGCTTCTCAGGACGACGGAAGGGACAGCCTGACGTCTGAAGCCCGCAATGAGACAGGATCTTATGCAAAGGAAGCACATCAAAAGAGATCACCGAAAAAAAACGGGGCAGCTGATATCATCCTGCTGATCGCTCCGGTAGCAGCGGCGATACTTGCGGTCGTGTTTTTTATTACAGGCATCGTCAAAACCTTATCATATAAATTTGATCCGGATAATGCCACATATGTTGAAGGCAGCACCGGCGGAGAGCATTATGGGAGGGACCCGGTAATAAATCCCATGTCCACCTATGAGGACAGTGAGCTCAAGTTCAGCATGGAATACAATACGGCGCTTTATGATATATATGATAATGATGACGGTTCTGTCGAGTTTATAAACCAGGAAGGAACGCATCATATAATCGTTTCCTTCATTGCAACAGATGCTTATGGCGGAACAGTATATGATGCTCAGGATTACAGGGATCTTGCGGATGCTGACAAGGATGTGCTGATACCGGCTGCAGGCATGAGCAATCTGGATTACTGGGAGTCCAGGGAAGGCGTTAATTCCATGGGCCGCGATTATTATACATACTATTATGGCTGTTATGATGAGGATAACAGCTTATGGCGATGCAGCCTTTCCCTGATCAATGGCGAGGGCAACTACGGATGCTACGGCTATTATCAGATGATCCTTGATTCTGCTGAGGATGCGGATGCTCTTCTTAATACCGGAGAGGCTTATCTTGATACCTTTGATGTGACGGATGCGTATGATACCGGGAAATATGCCGTATATGATTTTGATGACTGCGGAATAAGATTTGCTGCAGGCGATGAGGACCTGGTCGAGGTCAGCGATGAAGACGTGATAAAGGTGATAACCAAGCGTGACGGGGAGGACACAAACATGTTCCTGATCCCGGGCGAAAGGTACGGCAGTACCTACAAAGAGATGCTGACCAATATTTCACAAAATCTCATGGGGGATGAATACGGAGAGGAATCCTATCTCAGCGCAACACTGGGGACTGAGCTTTTTCCTCTGAATTACGGAAGATATCCCGGCTATCTTACAACTGTTACTTATACCAGAGAGGGTACGTCATATAATGCATTATTCATTTGCATTACGGCAGATGATGCAGACTCGAAATACAAAACCTATGTTGCTCTGGGAGATGTCGAAGACCTGGATGCATTGAACGATCTGGTTACAAGCTTCCGGTTTGACGGAGCAAAAGCACATGATCTCTCTGAAGTGAATGTTGATGAAACTGTGACATTAAATGATGTATAAAAACAGGACGGTAACGGTTTCCTACAGCATGGCGCATTTTCTGACAGATATGGGATGTGGCATGCTGATCTGTCGTTTTGCAGGCATTGTCACAGGGACAGCCGGTGTCCTGACGCCCTTCCTTGTCGTTATCACATATGATTTTTTTGCTTTTGTGACAGAGCTTCCGGCAGGGGCATTTCTTGATCATATATACAGGCATCGGGGACATAAAAACAGGAACGGTCTTATTGCAGCCTCCGGATGTATCGTGATCGCCATACTTGAGCTTTCAGCAGCGGGAATAAAGAGTCTGTCTCCCTTTCTTTTCCTTCCCGCCGCAGTGATCACGGGTATAGCCAACGCCATGTTTCATATGGGAGCCGGGATAGATATAATAAATATGTCCGGGCGGAGGGCATCATTATCAGGTTTTTTTATATCTGGCGGAGCGGCAGGACTTTTCCTGGGAACCTGCTCTGCTTCTCTGGTTGATGCCGATCCCCGGCCCATGCTGTTATCAGGTTTTTTGCTGCTCGTAACGGCTTTACTGATTATATGGGAATACCATCATGTGACGGTCTTCATAGATAATACTGACAGGACTGATATCCGGACAGGAAAAGCCTGCCTTATCGCAGCTCTTTCCCTGCTCTTTCTGGTTATCGCCTACCGGGGCTTTCTGGGGTTTTCTTCAAGATACAGCTGGAGATCCGGTTTTATGATCGGCCTTGCGGCAGCTCTTTTTACGGCCGTTGGGAAGGCTGCCGGAGGATGGGCGGCAGACAGGTTCGGCTGGAGAAATACCATAGCTGTATCACTTTTCCTGTGTTCAGTCTTTGCTGTGTTTTCGGACTCCTCGATATTTGCGGGCTGCATGACGCTTTTATTATTTAATATGACAATGCCTGTGTGCATGATGGGACTTGCAAATCTTTTGCCGGAATGGAAGGGAGCTGCTTTCGGACTCAATACAGCGGCATTATTCCTGGGGTTCGTCTCATACCGGCTGATAAGGATCCCGGTAAGCGGACTTCTTTCGGGGGTTATGACTGTCATATCTGCATTTATCCTGCTTCTCATCCTGCATATCGCTCCGGAAGCGGAGAAAATATGAGCCGGGCAGTCTTTCTTATCTATCCTCTTTTTATGACACTTGCCTCAGAGTGTCTTATCGCCATGATAATCGGCTTAAAGGGGCGGCGATGCTTCTGTACCGTCATAGCCATGAACCTTGTGACCAATCCGCTGCTGAATATCATATTGCAGCTGCTTATCAGCAGGACCGGAATAAAGGGAGCTTTGCTTTACGTCATGATTTTTATTCTTGAGACAGTTGTTGTTCTCTCGGAAGCCCTGATGCTTAGGGCTTTTGCAGGGAAGCTTCCTCTGAAGCCTTTATGGATTTCAGTCATACTGAATCTTTCCTCCTTCTCGGCAGGGCTTCTGGCGGAGTTTTTCAACCGGATATGGAAAATGCTGACGTAAGAAAAACCGATATCCTGTGAAGAAACGAGGAGTCAAAGTGGATACGGACAACAGGGGAACCGTTAAGGTGCCGCAATATGAAGCAGATGATGAGCAGAAAGCAGAGAAAAGCGCAGCAGATATCCGTCATTTTTTTTGAAGGAGAGATGATCTTCAAAAGGGACAGAGCCTGCAGTACAGCGCATAATACAAGTACAGGCCACAGGGGATGATAGTAAAAAGCCCCGCCGAGATCGCCACGGATCGCGGATTTAAGCGCCCTTGTTATCCCGCACATGGGACAGGGTATGCCCAGAAAAAAATCAAGAGGGCATTTATATATACCTGTATATATCAGAATGATCAGAACAGCCGATGTCAGGACTGCAGGTATTATTTTTCGGATACTGTTATTCATAAAAAAAGCAGCCTGCCCTGTGACAGGCTGCAAAAGCTGACGATCACGGATTATTTTGCATAAGCTCCGTCTATGAATACGAGCTCTTCCTCTGATCCAAAGGATGAACCATATGCCTTGACCATAGCAATGATCCAGTCAACAAGGGCCCAGATGCCGCAGCCGCCGACGGTGATCAGCTTGAGTATGCCGAAGAGAACCTGGCCTCTCATAAAGCGGTCAATGCCAAGCGCACCTAAAAGCCATGTGAAAACCCAAACGAAAACATGCTTATTAAATCTCTTTTCCATAACAATTCCCTTTCTTAAAAAGATGCAATGAATAATACCTGAAAAAGTTTATTCCAGATTGTAGCTGGTGTCAAGTTTACAGAGCATGAAGCCGCATTCCGGACAGTGTCAGCGGGAAAAACAGGCTAAAAGGATCTGTTTACAAAGTATTCTTCTGAATCTTTTCGGCGGATCCGGATCTTAAGTGACTCCTTCATGTCATCATCGGTCATGATAGAGACATTATCATAGTTCTTCGCATTCTCAAGCATTCGCAGCATTGTGTCATCAGGAACAGTATCACTTCTCATGGAAATCTCAAAATAAAAGTCTGGATCGTTAAGATCTGACAAAAGAGGGGCTGCATCTTCGCACATTGCTAGAAAATCCTCCTTTTTCTGTACATAGGCCGCATATCTTTCATTCCAGACGATCTCCCGTGAGTCTGAGGAATAAGAACTGTCCCGGCGCGGCAGGATACTGCTTAAGTACCTGCCGTAAAAATCCGTCACCTTCCGTTCACCGCAAAGATTCACATGCATGTCATCAGCGCTGTCAGCATAGATATCAACAACATCCTCCCTCAGATCAAGGAATTCTATGCCAAGCTCTGCCATTTCCTTCTTAAAATTCACGTTGCAGGTCCTGTTTTCCTGCCACATGGCATAAGGGTTCACAACGCAGATAAGCCTTATCCCCCGTTCGTCACAAAGCTCTTTTACCTTTTTTATGTATTCTCCCGGACGTCCGGGGATGTCATGGCTTGCAGGCGGGTCAAACAGAGTATCCCGCAGGGTATAGGATGCCAGAAGGAGTCGGGCTCCTCCGAGACATTCATCCTCACGGCGAAGATCATTCTTTGTTAACTCATTCCACCTCGAATGATAGATGGAAAAGGGAATGATGTAATTCCACCGGTCTTTTTCATCCCGGAAGATTTCCCGGACTGATCGCAGCTTGTTTTCAGAAAGCGGCAGAAGGTCAAAGAACTGATGAGGCATTTCCTTTGAGATCTCGGGGAGTATCTGGTCGCTGTAGGCGTAAAATACATCCATGACAAGCACCTCGGGGGCTGCATAGTCAAGGGCATTCAGCACGACATGATAAGTAACGGGGATAGTCTCAGCTCCATTTCCGATATTGTATGAATGTATACCGTAATCCTTCCAGAGCTCCATGGGAAGGACAGCATTCATCATATGGGAACTCCCGCAGAATAAAACCTCATATTCACCGCTGTATTTATAGAATTCGTTGTATTTTCCGTAGCTCTGCTTGTTTTCGACAAGCAGGCTGAGCCCCCTGACCATCAGCGCGAGAAATATGAGCGTCAGTACTGATTCGACTATGGGGGCCGGTATCTTCCGGCCTTGAAGTTTATTATTCAGGTTAAAACTGAAAATAGATAAAGGCTTCCGCATTATAGGTTCCTCCCCAGATCCCGAACAAAAGTATGAAGGCTATCGCAAATGCAGTGAAAAAGGAGCGGAATAAAAGGCTGCGTTCTGCAAAAGCAGTCCTCAGCCTTATCCCCTTTTTGGCCAGCATGTCAACTGTCAGCAGCAGTCCTGTCATCAATATAAGGAAGAAAAAATTCTTCCTGTCAAGGCCGCATTCAAAAAGTGAGCCGTCAAAAAGGATGCTCCAGTTAGCAGCATGAGCGATACTGTTTATTATATACAGGGCATCCCCCATTGTTTTTGCACGAAAGAATATCCATGTGAAGTCGACGAGGATGAAGGTGATAAGGCATCTTGCGGCCCGGATGAGGACAGAGACACCGGGGGTCCTTGAGAAGCGGAATATACGCACGCCCGCAGGCCGCAGCACCTCACCCAGTACGAGCCACAGTCCGTTTATCCCTCCCCAGACCGCAAAGGACCATTCGGCGCCGTGCCATAAGCCGCTTACGGTAAACACAAACAGCTTGTTTATATATCCGCGAAGCCTGCCCTTCCGGCTCCCGCCAAGAGGGATATATAAATAATCCCTGAACCATGATGTGAGAGATATATGCCATCTGCGCCAGAATCCGGAAACCGATCCGGACAGATACGGAGAAGCAAAATTATCCATAAGACGTATGCCGAGTATCTGGGACGCCCCTATGGCTATGGTCGAGTAGCCTGCGAAATCGCAATAAATCTGCATAGCAAAGAGCATGGATGCAATGATCAGATATACTCCTCCGTAAACCGTATGATCATCATAAACATGATCCACAAAAATGCCTATCCTGTCTGCTATCACGACCTTCATCACATATCCCCACAGCATGAGCCACAGACCGTCTCTTGCTTTAACAAAATCAAAACGCACATCACAGTCAAGCTGCGAGAGGAGGTTTTTCGATCTCTCAATGGGGCCGGCCACCAGCTGGGGGAAAAAGGAGACAAAGAGGGCAAAGCGCATGAAATTCTTCTCGGCAGCAGTTATGCCCCTGTATACATCGATCACATATCCTGCAGCCTGAAAGGTGAAAAATGAGATGCCTACGGGGAGAAGTATATCCGGGATGCTGAAAGGGGCGAAAGAGCCGGCACTTATGAAGAGTCCGTTTATATTTTCAAGTATGAAGCCGGTGTATTTAAAATATAAAAGCGGAGCAAAGCTTAAAAGAAGACAGAGAGTAAGGCAGAGCCTTCGAGGCTTTACATCCTTAAGCCTGTCAAGCAGTACTCCCCCCGTGTATGCTGTAAAAGTGGAATAAAGCAGCAGAAGTCCGTAGAGCGCATTCCATTGCATATAAAAGAAATAGCTTGCCGCAAGAAGCCATATATATCTGAACCTGGCCGGCAGCATGAAATACAGGATCGCCGTCACAGGGAAAAATATTATAAAAGAAAACGAATTAAAAAGCATAATACTATATTTTACCCTTCTGAGAGGAATATATCCATAGCCTGACTGTGTATCCGTTCTCTCTTTTGTCGTTTACTATATGCCGAATACAAGGTATACTTAATTAATATCAATAGAAGGAGAATGATACCGTTACGCCTGTATTTCAGACGGTTAAGCTATCATCATCCTTTGTCCGGAGGGGGTACCGCCTGCGGTGGATCCCTTAGGACGTGACCGGTATAAGTCAGATATAAAATCACGCTTTACAGAGGAGGGAAAAAACATGGTCTGTCCACATTGCGGGGAGAATAATCCCGATAACGCGAAATATTGCACCAGATGCAGTGCTACTCTTTCAAGGAAACAGAGAGGCTCCGGACAGGGCGGCAGGGCTTCCGGAAACCGCGGGGGTACGGATCCTAAGACGATCATCATAATAATACTTGCTGTCCTGCTGGTGATAGGAGGCATAGCCTTCATGCGCTCGAAGCTCAGCAGTAAGGATGAAGACGCCTCGGAGGCTACTTCTGAGACCAAAGCGACTGAGGAGAAGACGGAGGAGTCCTCTGAGGAGAAGACAGAGGAATCAACCGAATCCTCTGAGGAAAAGACGGTCACACATTCAGACTGGTTTGCCGATAACGGGCTTTCGCTCTCAGATGCCGCTGACAGCTTTACCTTCAAGACCATGAAGAATGACGGAGAGAGCGACACTGAACAGATGGAGGTTAAATCCAAGGTGACCCTCTCGGAAACAACGGAAAATGTAGAGGACGGATACAAGATAGTGACGGCGGTTTTTGTTCACGACATAAGTGATTCCGACGGCGACAGAGGTATCATAGCCGATGGTGTATTTGACCGCTATACCGGTACCTTCTACGGCTTCGAGGATAAAAAGCCTGAGCAGGACGATGACAGCAAGGCTGATAAGGAGGACTTTATCAGGATAACCGACGGTGATACGCATTATGATATCGCCATCAAAACGGAGCAGGAGGTAAATGCTCCCATGATCACAAAGAAGATAAATGTGGTCTGCCCTTCGGATTATGACGGTGCGGTTTTCTTTGTCGGATATGACAGCCTTGAGCTGGATTCACAATTCAAGGAGCTTGATCCGGGCGAGAGACTGTATACCTTTGACGAGCTTCCTTTCAAGGATGCAAAGCCGGAGAGTGATGAAGACAGCGAAGACAGTGATGACAGCGATGACAGTGATGACAGCAGCGACAGTGAAGACAGCGACGACAGCGATGAAGAAACAAAGAACATTTATTATTTCCAGTATGAGAAGCCTGAGGTGAACGGCAGGAGCAGCTGGGGAACCTATGAAGCCGAATCCACTCCGACAGCGACCGGCAGCGGATCTGATAATTCCGGAGCTTCGGCGAATTCCGGCTCAGGAGCAGGCAGACCTCCTCAGTGACATTCAGCGGACGAAGAAGTAGAAGAGCAGAGAGAGAATATATAACGCCAGCCCCAGTACGACAGGGACCAGGGCTATGAAGAGGACAAAACGCAGGGCAAGCCACAGGACGCTCCTGTTTAATTCACGGGCTTCCCCTGCTGAGACTCTTTTTGCCATATCGATATTTCTGCCTGTCACGGACACATTGGTTTTTGCCGTCTCCGGTATCCGGGAAAGCATATGATCCAGCACAAAATCATAGTCCTCGGGCCGGGCGAAGATGATATTGGAACCAAAAAGCTGTCTCAGAAATATGGCATCACGATTGCGCTTTGCCGTAAGCTTTCTTGTGAATGCAAAGGATGAGGTATGTGTTGTGCGCTTTGCAAGAGTAACGCTGAGAAGATCAAGCCTTATGAGACTGGCAGTAACAAGCAGTTCTCTGAGTTTTTTCTCTTTTCTCAGCTGTGAGGGAGAAACGATGAGAGTCACATCTTTATCACTCATTTCATAAATATAGACGGATTCTCCGTTGTTTACTGCCGCGATGATAAGATAGGCTATAAGGGCTATGAAGCAGAAAATGGGGAAAAGAACAAGGAATATCATTCCTGTCCCGGCAAAGCTCTCCCAATCCCAGCCGTAACCGCATAATGCATCATATATGCTGCCTGTCAGAGCGGAAAAAAGCCATACGATAAGGAAAGCAAGGAATAATACCCTCCATACATAGAGCAAAAGCGTGGGATTGCCCAGCATGGGAAGGGTATAGACCCAGCGGTATGTCCCCTCGTCTGTGCGCCAGATGCCCGGGGTCGGGTGTTCTCCGGATGATCCCTGCGCTGAAGCCGGCTGTTCATTTACTTGAGTATTCGAAAAGTCACTCATGATCACATTATAAGGTATAAAACATGCTGAAGGAAAGCGTCAGGAGGTCATAGGATTGATTTTTTTCCATGCATTAAGTAAACTTAAGGTCAGTGAAATGACAGATGTCACAAATATGACGTATACAGAAGCCATTGTCAGATGATATTATGATAGTTAACGGTTTCGAATAAGCATTTTCCGGGCGATGCTTCCGGATCGGAAAACGCTGGGATCATAAATCATAGAAAGATATTTTCAGAGGCATATAAATGACAAAGACCAGTAAAGTTACTATTTACATACCGGATCATGAACCTGCTGTATTCGATCTGGACAGCTTCGGCAAGGAGACCGTGCGGCTGGGACGGGGACCCATACACGGAGGCAGCGGGGCGGTAAACAATGATATAGCGATCCCGAATGAAATAGCCTTTGTATCCAGAGCGCACTGTACCTTCTACCATTCGGACGGACATTGGTTCATCTTTGACGATAACAGTGCGAATGGTCTGAATTTTAACGGTGTTAAGATCTTCTCGCAGATGATGAGCGACGGAGATAAGTACTATATCGGCAAGAGTATAGAGGAACGCCTTGTCATTGCATATTCCTTCGGGGAGGCAGGAGAAGCGGCGCCTATAGACAAATATCAGCTCAATCCCAACGGCAAGTATGTGATAGGACGTGATGCCTCCTGTAATCTGGTGCTGGATCATCCGTCTGTCTCCAGATGGCACTGCATTATAACCGGTGTGAACGGCGAGTTCTTCGCGGAGGACAATAATTCCACCAATGGCATCATCCTTAACGGCTCACAGCTTCATGGCAAGGTGAAGCTGAACCAGATGGATAAGATATCCATCGCTGATTCAACGCTTATATTTACCGACGGCATGCTCTATATGCAGAAGCTCAAGAGCGGTGTGTCGGTATCCGTGAGAAATGTCTACAAGAAGGTAAAGACCAAGGACGGTGAGAAATTCATCACAAACGGTGTGAACCTCAATATCGAGCCCGGCGAGTTTGTCGCCATAGTCGGAGGTTCGGGCGCCGGCAAGACTACCATCCTCAACTGTATATCGGGTATGGCGGATTTCTCTGCGGGTGATATTTTTATTAACGGTGAGAGTATCAGGACAAATGAGCGCAGTCTGAGATCCCTGATGGGCTACGTGCCTCAGAATGACATAGTATATGACAACCTGACCCTGGAGCGTATGCTCATGTATTCTGCCAAGCTGAGGATGCCGGTTGATACCACGCCGGCCGAAATCCGGGACAAGATAGATGAAACACTGGAGCTTGTGGAGCTGAGCGCTCACAGGACCACCATGATCAGCAGACTCTCAGGCGGTCAGAAAAAGCGGGCGAGCATAGCCGTAGAGCTTCTTGCTTCACCCAGGCTCTTCTTTCTTGATGAGCCTTCATCGGGCCTGGATCCCGGAACCGAGAAGCATCTCATGCAGATGCTGAAAAGACTGTCAGAGACCGGGAAGACTGTCATCATGGTCACCCATACAGTCCAGAATATAAATATATGTGACAGGCTCATATGCATGGGCAACGGCGGGGTACTGTGCTACTCCGGAAATCCTGCGGGGGCTCTGGATTTCTTCGGCAAGGAGGACATGATAGATATCTATGATGACCTGAATGAAAACTCCAAGGCCGTATCGGAGCGTTTCGCCGCAGAGGAGGCCAGACGCAGACCCGACGGAGCCAGGGATGTCGAGGAGAAGGAGGTGCCGAAGGTGAGATACGCCTTCGTGCCGAAGAAATTCTTCAAACAGTTTGCCGTGATGACTGCAAGATATGCGGAGATAATACTGAACAGCAGATCAAGACTTCTGATGCTGCTGATAATGCCTGTGGCGCTGACTGCCCTGGTATGTATTGCCTTCCAGGCCGACGGAAACATATATAATTATCTCGGCCTAAGTGTGGACAGGGACTGCCTGCCCTTCCTGGTGGCGGGCGATACGATGAAGCTCATGTTCGCCTTCTCCTGTGCGGCCTTCTGGATCGGAATCTTTAATTCCGTGCAGGAGATTAGCAAGGAGCGCAATATATTCGAGAGAGAGAAGTTCACGGGAGTGAGACCCGTGCCTTACGTACTGTCGAAGTTTGTGATCATCGGTCTTATCTGTCTCATACAGACGATCATAATGCAGCTTCTGTTCAATTTCTTCTCTGATACGACGGCTACGGTTGATGGAAATATAAACTCGCTTACTGCAAAAGCCCTGAAGATGAATGATGCGGGTATCGTATTTACGAGCCTGCCGGCGGAGTTCTTTGTCACGACCTTCCTCTGTGTAATGAGCGCCATGTGCCTTGGGCTTCTGATTTCCTCAGCCGCATCGAATGATCTTGCATTGATACTCTGCCCGGTCTTCCTGCTGCCGCAGATTTTGTTTTCCGGAGTTGCGAGCACGCTTTCGGGCATTACCGAGACCATATCAAAGATCGTGCCCTGCCGCTGGGCTTGTATAGCGTATTTTGCATCAGGCAAGATAAATGATATGTACGAGGCCGCGAAGTTTGAGGTGGGAAGCTGGAAGCTTACGGAATACGAAACCGGTTTCGGAGTGGATGAGGCCTACTCCGAGTACAAGACCTATGTCGGAAGTCTTAATCCCACAAGAAGCGCCTGGGTCGTGCTGATAATAATGTCGCTGGTTTGCGTGATCGCCTCAATGGTGATATTGTCCTTAAGAAAGACAAAGAAGTAAGGAGCCGTGCATGGGACCCCGGTTACAGGGGTATGCAGTATATAAGACACCGAATAAAAATGGGATGCAAGTCCCGGCATTATTAAACATTAAGGAGGAAACCATGAGAAGAAAAAGTTTGGTAAAGAAGAGCATTGCCGCTGTTACAGCAGCGATCCTTGCGATGGGAACTCTCACAGCCTGCGGAGGAGGAGATGCGTATAACGGTTATGCATCCGCTTACAACAAGGTCACAGCCAATGGCGGAATGGAAGCGAAATTTAATGTTGATCTCACGATGGACGGTGAGGATGTCACGAGCGAGGGCGATTTCAAGCTTGATACTTCCGGCGACAACAATATCCTTTATTATGAGATGACCACAGGTGACAATGACATCATCCAGTTCTCTGACGGAGAGTATATCTATACCGATATGGGTGATAAAAAGAGCAAATATAAGCTGGATTCCAAGCCTTCAGGCGGAGACAGCGGCAAGGAGGAGACAAAGGCTTCTTCAGGCACCTTCAATACAAGCGCATTCCTGAATGAATTCTCAAGCTTTCTTGAGGCAGGAAAGATAAAGGAACTGGGACTTCTCTCACCTATAGAGAAGGCGGCGGTTTCTTCGATAAAGAAGGAAGGGGATACCTATAATCTTACATTCTCGGATGCTCTTGTTAAGAAATATCTTAATACTCTTGTACAGAACGAGACAGGCAAGGATGCTGCCGAGACTATTCAGATCGACGAGCTCAATGACTTTACATACACTGCAACCGAGAAGGACGGGGTGCTTACGGGAGTTACCTACAAGGGAACCCTTGTTGTAAATGTTCCCGGCTCACTGCTTTCAAGCGGAGAGGATGCAACATATGACCTCGATATGAATATCGATATAGAGTTTGTGAACCCCGGTGACAGCGTGTCGATAGAGCTTCCTTCGACGGACGGTTTCGAAGAGGTTAAATAAATACAGCGATGAATGTAAAAGACCACACGGTTTTAAGCATTGCTGACAAGCAGTCCCTGATACATGTAGGGAGTCTGGATTCCTTTGATATCACGGAGGGCGGAAAAAAAGCCGCAGGGCTTATCCTGGATCACCTGGATAAGCCTGATCCGGACAAGCTTCAGGAAGCCATCGACATCTATGAGGATATCATACCCAACGAAAATTTCGGCGGCGAGTACACGGCGCTGGAGTGGCTGTGCAGGTATTTTCTCATGGATGAAAAAAAGAAGCAGGAGATAGAGGGGATCCCTGCAGTTCGCGGCTTTAAAAATATGATGATCAAAAATGATCATGATAATCTTAAGACCTATCTTCAGTATAAATATCATATAGTCGAGTACGGAGACGGAGACAATACCGAGCTTAAGGCGAGGATGCGTTTCCTTGAGGATTATATCCTTTTCAATAACCCGGACAGAGAGCGTTGGGAAACTACAAAGGAAAATATTGAGAGACTTGCCCTCAGACCGGGTATGGAGGTTGCGGATGTAGGCTGCGGTCCGGGATATTACTCTTTTAAATTTTCCGATCTTGTCGGAGACCGGGGGAAGGTCTATGCGATAGAAACCAACCCCAGACATCTGGAATATCTTGAGGAATATGTTTCCGAGAATCAGATAGGAAACGTGATAGTCACAAAGTCCAGCTTTGAGGGGATAGGACTGGCTTCCGATATAAAGGTTGATATAGTCTATATCTGTTCTCTGTATCATAACGTATATGCGGCCTTTACCGATGCAGAGCGCGACAGCTTTGTGGGAAGCATAAGGCGCGCCCTGAGAGATAACGGCAGACTCATTATAGTGGATAATGATCTGGTCACGGATGGGGAGCTTCCGTATCATGGCCCTTATGTGAATAAGGATATGATAGTGAGCCAGCTGTACTATTACGGCTTTGATCTCGTAGACTCCTTCCAGTTTACACCGCAGAGATACGGACTGATATTTGAGATGTCAGAGATAAGAGACAGCGTCGCAAGAGAGGCTGCCGACAGGGAAAGGCATACGATCAATGTTAATTCGGCCGGGTCACTGATCCGCTACCGTATCATAGGGACCTCTACATCAGGCTACACGGTCAGAGGCAAGCGATGCGGGCGCCTGATGTATGAAGGACTTACAGAGGGGGATACGGCTAAGCTTGAAAGAGCCCGTCAGATGTTCGGGGAGCTGTATCCGAAAGAAAGAGTCGGTGATGATTATACGGCTCTTATGTGGTTTATTTCCTATTATCTTGCAGGAGAAGATAAAAAGGCAGAGATGACCGCGGATAAGCTTACGGGATTCTATGCGGATTTCTTTTGCGGAAATGATTACGAGAGGCTTAAGACCTATCTGCTTTATAAATTCCATCTGGAGCTTCATAACGATGATGAGGCGAATGAGGATGTTAACTATGACTATACCGGCAAGGATTTTCCTATACCTACCATAAATGAGTGGAATGAGTTCCTTATCTTCAATAATCCCAACAGATCCATGTGGGAGAGGACTGAGGAGCTGCTTGCCGTAGCGGACGTAAAGCCGGGCGAGACAGTAGCGGATATAGGCTGCGGAGGCGGTTTCTTCACATGGAAATTTGCGCAGGCTGTGGGAGAGAACGGGACAGTCTATGCAACGGAGATAAACGAGGATGCCCTCCACTATGTTCAGGACTTCAGGGGAGATCATAACATAAGGCAGATCAAAACGATGGAGACAAAGATGAACGACTGCTCACTGCCGGCTGACAGTCTTGACATGATCTTCATGTGCTCCATGTATCATGCAGTTTATATCACAGATATCGAGTTTGTTAAGGACGAATTCATCGACAGTCTGAAAAAAGCCCTGAAAAAAGACGGCAGGCTTGTGATAGTTGATAATAATATCACCGAAGCAGGCGTACCGTCCTACTATGGTCCCGGTATAAGCCCCGAGCTTGTGATAGCCCAGCTTCATTACTATGGCTTCAGACTGGTGGCGGAGGCATATCCCATACCGCAGAGATTTGCTTTGGTTTTCAGGAAGGAGCCGTAGATATGATACCCACGAAGCGGGAGAGCAGGGCTGTGTACCTGCATGGCAGCAGCATAGCTTCAGGAGAAAATGAATATTTTTCCGTATTTGAGGAGAAAAAAAGCCTGCTTGTGTGCGGGTCGGCTCATCCATCGTCAGACAGCAGAGGAAACATTGCGTGTCCGAGGGCGCTTGATATAGCAGTAGACTGTTTCCTGGAAAGACCGTCCTCATCGGAGACGGCGGTCGAGACCATAGCCGGATTTATAAACGAGGAGATATACGGACTGCAGGAGAAGGACAAGGTCTTTCTGTGCAGTATTGCCATGCTCTATGTTTTCAAAGGAAGCACCAGGGTTTTCCCTGCGGGAAATGCCGCGGTCCTGTTTTATGAAAACGGGGTGCTGAAGAACGAATGGTACGGTGACGGAACTCCGATGGGAATGAAGCCGGAGTGCAGATTTATTTATTCCGATGAGTTTGAGCTCACGGAGGACAGCAGATTTATACTGGTGACGGGAGAGAACAGGGAATCCGTAGGATCCGCGGTTGACTATTTCAAGGATAATAACGGAAATGGACCGGAAGATCCGGATGAGTTCTTTAAAGGCAGGCAGTGTTCTTTTGTGAACCTTTTTCTGCCAAAGAGGGAGAGAAGAGGATTTTTGAGATGATAACCGAAGCGCGTAAAAAAGAAATGATAGCACATGCCGGAGAGGTTTTTGACAGGGTATCCGGGATGCAGCGTCTGGGGCTGGTATGCGATGACGGGGATTTCGTTCCCTCTGTGCATTATCCGCCCATAACGGAATATCCGGACTGTACTCCTGAGGAGTATCTTAAGGATTATAAGTACCCCGAGGACGGATTTATGGATGTGTATGTCCATATACCCTTCTGTGTGCAGCACTGCCTTTTCTGTCATTATCCGGGAAAGGTCGGTGAATGTAATGAAGAAAAGGAAAAATATATAGGATATCTAAGACGCGAGATCGATCTTTATCTGGATCACTTTGGACAGGATAAGCTCAAACCGAGATCCATCCTTTTAGGGGGCGGCACACCGACATATCTGCGTCCTGAACTGTTTGACGAATTCCTTACTATCCTTGATGAGAGGATCGATTATTCCGCATGCAGGCAGTATAACATTGACCATGATCCGAATTCTCTTTTGGGAGATGAAGGACTTCAGAGACTTCAGCTTATGAAGGATCACGGGATCACCAGACTCACGATAGGCGTGCAGTCCTTTGATGATAATGTTCTTAAGCTTATGAACCGGCCTCATGATAAGGATATGGCGATCGAAGCTATCAGGAGGGCTGTGGATTTCGGCTTCGATGTAAATATCGAGTTTATCTTCGGTCATCCGGGCGAGACTATAGACAACTGGATGGAGGTCATCGATCTTGCCACGCAGATGCCCGTCGGAGAGATACAGCTGTACAGGCTCAAGGTTCAGGCATACGGAGACAGACAGGGAGCGATAAACAAAAAGCACCGGGGAGCGGAAATGGGAGATATACCTGATTTCAGATCCACGATGATGATGAAGCAGATCGCGATAGATATACTGGCGGATAACGGATATAACGAGAATCTGAGGCGGGTATATTCCAAAGAAAAAAGGATGTTCTCACATTATGCTTACAACCAGTGCTGCAATCTGTATGATCAGGTGGGCTTCGGACTGACAGGCTTTTCGAGCTATCATGACAGATTCGATATCAATTCCATGTATTTTGATGAATACTACAGGATGATAGATGAGGGCAGGCTTCCGATAACAAGAGGCTATGTCAGGAGCGAGGAGGAGCAGATCAGACAGGCTATAGTACTTCCGCTTAAGAACCGTTCCGTGATCAAAAGTGATTTTCTGAAGAGGACGGGACATGATTTTGATGAGGTGCTTCCGGAAAAGACCAGACTCCTTAAAGAATACGGTCTCATCGAGGATAACGGGAAGGTTGTGAAGCTGACTGAGCTTGGAGGGTTTCTGGCTGATGAAGTGTGTGAGGAATATAATTCCAATGCACATAAGCCTTTCCCTGAAGAGCGTTATGCCGACGGACCTTTGAATCCGTATAAGTATAATGAAATGTAAGGAAACTCCGATCAATACGGAGCTTCCCTGATATACACGGATCTGTGAATGTTTCAGAAAAGATACGGGGAATGCCATGATCACATTAAACAACAGAAAATTATGTGAAAACTGTTTTTCGGAAACCACTGTGGAGCCATGCCCTCACTGCGGTTTTACCAAGAGTGCATACAGGCATGATCCGGTCACTCTTGCAGTAGGAAGCGTTCTTAACCAGCGCTACATGATCGGCGGAGTCATCGGAAAGGGCGGCTTCGGTATCACATATCTTGCCTATGATCTTAAGCTTGATGCGAGACTTGCGGTCAAGGAATACTATCCGATGGGGCTTGCGATACGTAATCCCGGAAGTACTCTCGTGTCCGTATCCAACGAGGAATCAGAGCAGTCCTTCAGGACCGGCGCGGAGAAATTTTACAGTGAAGCAAAGATGGTTGCCAGATTTAACGGCAATCCGAATATAGTGAGTGTCCATGACTTCTTCTATGAAAATGACACGGTATATTTCACCATGGGCTATCTGCAGGGAGAGACACTCAAGTCCTATCTGAAGAGAAAGAAGATCACGGAGGGACAGGCTGTATGTGTTTTTAATGCTATCGCAAATGCCCTTATGGCTTCTCACAGCCTCAGTATACTTCATAGAGATATATCTCCGGACAATATAATGCTTTGTGACGACGGGACCATCAGACTTCTTGATTTCGGAGCGGCAAGGCAGGTCATGGCAGAGCAGTCGCAGAGCCTTTCCGTAATACTGAAACAGGGGTTTGCGCCGCTGGAACAGTATCAGAAGAAGGGGAAGCAGGGACCCTGGACAGATATTTATGCTCTCGGGGCAACGGTCTATACTGCACTGACAGGGGATATGCTTAATGACCCCATGACCAGGCTGGAGGATGATTCGGAGTTTACTGCAAATAAATACGGGATATCCGATCCTCTTTGGAATATCATACAAAAGTGTACACAGCTGAAGATCCAGGACAGATATCAGGATATTCCCGAATTGAAGCGGGATCTTAATTCTGCAGGCATCGAGAGTGAGGGCTTTTCCGATATAGAGGAGGAGATAACAGATCTGCTCAGAGGCAGGAATTCAAAGGGGGCGGGAAATACGTCGGGCTCCGGTAACATGCCGAATTATGCTCCGGCATCAGATCCGAATGCAACCATGCTCCTGGGCGGAAACGAATCTCAAAACAGAACAATGTCCATGGATCCGAATGCTACGGTATATCTCGGAGCTTCGGAGGGAGGATCGTCGAATGAGACTGTAGCCATGTCACCTGAGGAGGCGGCTGCATATACAGCCGGACTTCAGTCTCCTGCGCAGGGAGGAGCTGCAGGTGTTCCGCAGCAGCCGGCAGCAGGCAGGTTCACCGGAGCGCAGCAGCCGGTCACAGGCGGGTTCACCGGAGCGCAGCAGCCGGCAGCAGGCGGCTACACCGGGGCACAGCAGCCGGTAACTGGCGGGTTCACCGGACCGCAGCAGCCGGTAACAGGCGGGTTCACCGGGCCGCAGCAGCCGGTCACAGGCGGGTTCACCGGGGCACAGCAGCCGGCAGCAGGCGGCTACACCGGGCCGCAGCAGCCAGGCCAGCGGCAGAAAACAGCTCCGGCTCCACGAAAGGGTGTGCCTTTGCCTGTTATCATCATCGCATGTCTGCTGGCAATGTTTATCATAAGTACGATCATTGTCGCGGTTGTCCTAAGGGTTCTGACTAAGGAAGACCCTGGCGATGAAGGAAGCACAGAACCTACCGGGGAAACCGTAAGTGCGGATACGGGTTCAGACGGCAGTACGGAGGTGCTCGAAAGTCTGGGCCTTGAAGGGATCGAAACCTATATAGATGATACTTATAAATACAGTATCAGCTATCCGTCCGGTTATACGGTCTTCGACGCGGATGATAATGCTGTTGAGATCGTAAATGATGAGGGGACGCTGCATGTTGCCGTACGTTATATGGACCGCTACATAGACGGTTCCATACTCTATGATGCTCAGGATTTTTCAAATATGGTAAATGTGCGCCCTGATAATCTCCTGCCGGTTTCAGGCTCGGGAAGCACTCCCGAGGTCAAGACTGCAGACAAAGGCGATATAGGCGGACAGAAGGATATAAGCCATTTCGGGTATGAGTACGAGGATAATGATGGTAATGTCTGGGTTGGCAATGTATATGTCTTTGATTCTTTGGGACAGTACGGATGCTATGTCCTCTATACTCTGGAAAACGATAAAGCGGATGACTATGATGGCCTTATGGATATTGCGGTTGGCTGTGCAGATTCCTTCAGGATAGATGCTGCATATGATCCGGAGGAGATAGATATTTATACCTTTGATGATCTTGGTGTAAAGCTTTCCGTGAGGGACGGAATAGAGGCATATACGAGTGATGATGACGAACTGGAAGCGATCCATGTCAGATTTGTCAATGGTGACAATAACAGAAATGCCTATGTCATACCGGCTGATTCATACGGAACAGAGTATGCCGATATGCTGACAGGCGCTACTTCGGCCTTAAATGACGTGAGTATGGAGATCGTCTCGGATATGATACCTCTGGATTTCGGGGAGTATAAAGGCTACTGGGTGGATATGATATGCAATCCGGACAGTGACAATGAGGAGGGTAAGATATACGCTTTCCAGACCAACCTGGGTTCCGATGCAAAGTATCAGTCCTACGTGGTCATAGGTTCAGCAGCTGATGATGATCAGCTCAGGGATATAGTCGGAGGATTCAGATTTGAAGGAGCCACAACCTATGATAATGCAGGAGTGGATACCAGTGAGACCGTATCCATATCGGAAGGGACCTCGGGCGGAGATAATGTTGATGATTTCCTTGATGATTACTCAACTGAGATAAGCAAGTCCGACTATATCTTCCCGGAAACGGACAGCAGGGAGATGTCAAACAGTGATGTAAAGAGCTTCCTGAGCGGATATCTGGAGAGCAATAATGCGAAGGATATGTCTGAATCCGAAAAACGCGTATTGTGTGCGAGGGCCCTCTGTTATGCGAGAAATGAGATATATGCGCGTCACGGATATATATTCAATTCCAGCGAATTGAGGGATCTGTTTAACAGTATGGACTGGTATGACGGTGAGATCCCTTCGGACAGATTTGACAGTAATGTATTCAGTCCGGTGGAGAAGCATAATATTGAGTTTTTGAAAGCGAAAATGGAAGAGTACGGCGGATATCAGCCGGCGAAATAGAGGGATATGCATGGATACCGTATATTACACTAATAAGGGCGGCAGAGAGGTAAACGAGGACTCTCTTTTCATGACCGACGGGGCCTATGTCGTATGTGACGGGCTTGGCGGTCATGCAAGCGGAGAGGTCGCATCCAATTGTGCGGTGAAGGTTTTGTCTGAGCTGTGCGCAAACGATCCTCCATATAATCCGGAGCTTATCAATACCTTTTATCTGAGGGCGAATCAGGCGGTGATCGCTCTGAGTGAACAGGCTCTTACGACGATAGTCGGAGGCTTCGTGAGAAATGGTATCCTGTATTACCAGAGCGTTGGAGACAGCAGGTTTTATTACTTCAGAAACGGGAAGAAATTTGCACAGTCCAAGGATGATTCCGTATGCCAGGCTGCAGTCGATCTGGGCTCCATGGACTATGAAGACATACGGACCAGCGAGGACAGATCCAGACTCTTAAAGGTTCTCGGAAATGATCCCGCGCTTAAGATCATGCGTCAGTATGAACCGGTCAGAATGCAGAAGGGGGATGCTTTTCTTGTATGCTCGGACGGCTTCTGGGAGCATGTGCTTGACAATGAGATGGAGGAGACGCTCGTCCGGTCTGCAGATGCCGAAGAATGGCTCAATCTCATGCTCAAGATCCAGTATTCACGTGCCGGAAACCGTGATGATAATTATACCGTGATATGCTGTATTGTCGAGGATACGGATGTTGGAGATGCGTCAGCCGGTGACGGGGCAGGACCCCGTGCAGAGGCAGCGGTATCCGGACCGCATAAGGCGGGGATCATAGAGAGTGCCCTTTCCGGGTCTGCAGAGGTTCAAAAAAAAGATCAGGCAGATGAGGTCCATACAGAGCAGCTCGATACCGTACAGGATACAGCTGAGAAAAAGCCGGCTGAGAGCATGTTCAGACGTTATAATGATAATGAAAATGTAACTGTTTCATATGATGATGCAGCTGATGAAGAGTATTATGATGACGGGTACGAGGATGAAAAGCCTGAAAAAAAGGGCTTTTTTGCAAGACTCTTCGGAAGATGAGATCATATGAATAAATATCTCTGGTGCTGGATATTCACGTCGATCCTGTTTCTGATCTGGAGCCTTGGAAGTGTTGCCGCTTCCAGAAATAATAACATCGGATTCATACATACCTGGCTGGGGACGGTCTATCTTATTCTCGGGATCCTCCTTATCCTCATAGAAATCGCTTTCTGGATCAGAGGGATGAAGAAAATGATGGAGGAACAGGGACCGTGATTATGAGAAAGGTAAATAAATATAAGGAGTCATATATAAAACCAGACTTTATAGAGGAGATACTGATATGAAAGCTGTGATTTCAAGGATCATGCAAAAGACAGGTATCATTTTTTCCGCGGCATTAGCCGCATTCTTTTTGACAGCCTGCGGTGCAGACTCAAAGGATACGGTAAAGATCGGATATATCAATCCGACTACCGGTCCGCTTGCGGGAAACGGAGAAGGCTGCGACTGGGTGGTAGAGCAGATGGAGGAGTATCTGAAGGATAATCCGATAAAGGTTAACGGAGAGCAGAAGGACTGCCGGATCATTGTATATGATTCGGAGAGTGATGCAAATAAGTGCTCTGAGCTTACCCAGAAGCTTATAGAAGAGGATAATGTGGACATGGTGATCGCTATCCAGACTCCGAATACCGTGATCCCCGTGGCCGAGGTGGCGGAGCGGTATGAGATACCCTGTATAGCCACACAGTCGCCCATTGATTCGCTTGCCGGCGCAAGGGATGAATTTAACTGGACCTTCTGTTCGTTCTACACGCTTGATGATGTATATGAATCCCAAAGAGCCCTGTGGACAGCAGCAGGCTGCGGAGTCGGGAGCGGAGCGAAGGTAGGCCTTTTATTCGCCAATGATGCAGATGGCACAGCCTGGCATGAGCTGTTTACCAAAAGACTTTCGGAGGATGGCTATGTGGTCGTGGATCCGGGGCAGTATCCGTCGGGGACCACTGATTTCACAAGCCTTGCAAATGAATTTAAATCCGAGGATATAGATATCATAGCCGGAACAAACATACCGCCGGATTTCATGAATGCCTATAATGCCATCATAAGCGCGGGAGTTGAAGTAAAAGGGGTAACAATGGGAAAATGCTGCCTGCTTCAAAGCGATGTGGAGGCTTTGGGAGAGCTTGCGGACGGTATAATGACCCAGGTCTGGTGGGCGCCCACCAACCCGTACTCCTCTGCGCTTACCGGGATATCCTCCGCGGAGATAGACAAGGAATATGCGGCTGATCATGACGGACGGACCATGCCCCAGCCTGCAGCATATGCATATGAGGCATTGGAGCTGGCAGTTCAGACATTTAATTCGACAAAATCGCTTGACAAAGAGGATGTACGTGAAGCATTAAGAAATCTGGAGACTGACACTATAATAGGTCATGTAAAGTATGATCAGAAGATGAAGGGGCTTAATTTCAGCAGAACAGTGCTCTGCGGAGGCCAGTGGCAGAGAGAGAACGGGGAGCTCAAGCTCAGGATAATAGACAATTCCCTTCATCCCGAAATACCGCTTACGGGAGAATATCAGTCCGGAAATGCCACAAACAAAGACTGACCTATGCGATCAGGAGAGATTATTTCATTTGATGATATAAAAGCCGGATACGGGAGAAGCCGTATCCTTAAAGGCCTTTCTTTCTCGGTAAGAGAAGGAGAGGTTTTTGGCGTTATCGGACCCAACGGCTGCGGCAAGTCGACAATGCTCAATGTGCTTACAGGCACTCTCTGTCCTTCGTCAGGAAGACTCTTTTACAGGGAGAAGGAGATAAGCGGACTGCCGTCATATAAAAGATGCAGGCTCGGTATAGGCAGGACCTGGCAGATACCCCGTCCTTTTACAGGGATGACAGTGTATGATAACGTCCTCACCGGAGCAGTACACGGGGCAGGAGAGTCAGTGAAGCAAAGCCGTGAAAAAGCAGAGAAGGTTCTGAAGGAGACAGGTCTTGCTGATAAAAGCCGCATACCCTCCGGGGAGCTTACCCTGCTTGACAGGAAGCGGCTTGAGCTGGCCAGGGCCATGGCATCCGGACCGGAGGTCCTTCTGCTTGATGAAGTGGCTGCGGGACTCACAGAGGCTGAGACAAAGGAAATAATGGCTCTCGTAGGCGGACTCAGGGAAAGAAAATATACCGTCATATGGATAGAGCATAATATAGAGACGATGCTCAAAGCCACAGACCGCCTCATGTGCATGGCTGACGGCCGCAATGTGATATGCGGAGATCCGGGCGAAGTAATGGGCTCTGAAATAGTAGAGGAGCTGTATCTGGGTAAAGACTGATGACAGATGTATTCAGGATGGAGAATATAAAAGCCGGATATGGGGATTTTGCCGCCGTGGAGGAGGCAGGCATATCCATACCGGAGGGAGCGATGGTATCGCTTACAGGCACTAACGGTTCGGGCAAGACCACGCTAATGAATGTGGCAGCGGGGATCATCCGCCCCTCATCGGGGAGGATAATGCTTAACGGGGCTGATATTACGGGCATGGAGCCCGAAAAAAGAGTGAGCGCCGGTCTGACCCTGGTCCCGCAGGGAGGGCGCTGTTTTGCCAGGATGACAGTGGAAGACAATCTTATTACCGGAAGCTATGACAGAAGGGCAAGGAAAAAAAGCAGGGATCTGCTGGAAAAGGTCTATGATCTCTTTCCCGGGCTTAAGGACAAACGATTTCAGCCCGCAGGTACGCTGTCAGGAGGCGAGAGGCAGATGACAGCCATAGGCAGAGCGCTGATGTCGGATCCTTCCGTCATTCTGTTTGATGAGCTTTCACTGGGGCTTGCCCCCCTTGTAGTGAAGAGCATATATGAGCGTCTGAAGGAGCTGAATGATAAGGAAAGGATATCGATCCTGCTGGTTGAGCAGGATACGGTCCGTGCAATGAGGATGTCGGATTATTCCTATATAATGCTTAAGGGCAGGATAGTTCTTGAGGGGAAGCCGGGGGAGCTTTCCGGGGAGAGGATCAGGGAAGCCTATTTCGGGGTGAAGTAAGAGGGTTATGTATATACTGCAGGCTATCGTTAACGGAATATTACTGGGCGGGACATATGCCATACTTGGTCTTGGAATGTCTTTGTCGCTTGGCATAGTCAGGCTCACAAATCTTGCACATGGAGAATATATAGTCCTTGGGGCTTATACCTCAATGCTGCTGCAGGCATGGCTTGGGATCGATCCCTTTCTGTCTCTGGTCATCTCAGTCCCTTTCTTATTCCTGGCAGGTTATCTTATACAGAGATTTCTGGTGAATAAGGCAATGAAAAACGGCGAGGAGCCCGCGCTTCTGGTGACCTTCGGGATTTCTGTGATCCTGAAGGATGCGATGCTCCTTGTTTTCGGGGCTGACGCAAGGCATCTTTCCGCAGATTATGGCAATGTTACGGTAAATCTTGCCGGCCTGGGGATACCTCTCCTGAATATCCTGCTGCTCATACTTTCCGGCACTTCGATCCTGCTGCTCCATCTTTTCCTGCAAAGAACATATACAGGCAGAGCGATACGGGCTGTTTCTGATGATGCCGGGGCAGCTTCTCTTTCGGGGATCAATGTGGGAAATACCTTTTCCATAGCAGCGGGTATAGCGGCTGCTACAGCTGCTGCTGCGGGGCTTTGTGCCGGAATGAAATGGACCTGGTATCCGAGCAGCGGAGGGAGATACCTTCTGATCGCCTTTGTCATAGTAGTGATAGGAGGTCTTGGAAATGTGGGAGGCACCTTTGCGGCAGGCATGGTCTTTGGTCTGATCCAGGCAGTGGGCGGAGCAAGTTACGGCATGCTGATAAGCTATGTATTTCTTATTCTGATATTAACACTGCATCCTCATGAAGCATTTCTCAGATTTTCAGATAAAAGAAGAAAGACCTGCGAAGAAGGGATAATGCAGGAGCCTTCAGTGGCGCGGGAGGATCAAAATGCATCGGAATGATCCTCATAAGGGAATCAGGACCGTACTGTATACAGCGGTATTCCTTTTGCTGCTTGCTGCCGGTCTCACGGGATTTCCCGGAAATAATATATTGAGATACGGCTTCAGGATCCTCCTTTATATCACGATAGGCGAGATGTGGAATCTTCTGTCAGGCTATGCAGGAATGACGAGTCTGGGACAGCAGGCATTCATCGGCCTTTCAGGCTATACTCTGGCTGTTGTCACGACCAGATATGGTCTGCCTTATCCTTTGGGGATCCTCCTCGGACTGTTGATAAGCCTTGCGGCTGCATTTCTGCTTTCGCTTTTTCTGCTAAGGATAGACGGCATGTATTTTGCGATCACGACCTGGGTAGTGGCGGAGGCGCTGGGGACCCTGTTTATGAGCATGACATACGTGAACAGGGGAGCGGGAATGACGGTAACAGCAGAGCCCTATCCCAGGATAGGACGGCTCTTCGTAATGGCGCTTCTTTTGTGTTCTCTTTCTCTGGTCCTTGCAGAGCTCCTCCTGAGATCCGGATACGGTCTGGGGATCATGGCTATGAGAGATGATCCGGAGGCAGCGGAGGCGGCAGGTGTAAATGTAAAGCTTGCAAAAAGAGCAGTCTATATTTTCGCCGCAGGCGTCACTGCTCTTGCAGGAAGTCTTTTTTTCCTGAATAAAGGGACCATATATCCGGAAAGCGGCTTCGATATCGGCTGGACCATATCCATGGTATTCATAGTTATAATCGGAGGCTCGGGTACTATAGAGGGTCCTGTTATCGGTGCTGTACTGTACGTGCTCCTTTCTGAATATCTGGCCCGGTATCCGGGCTGGTCAAACATGATCCTGGGCGCGATCGCGATCCTTATGATACTTTTCTGTCCCCGTGGGATAGTCAGATTTTCACCGCGTCCGAAGGATCATTTGACTAAGGCCCGGTGAGGTATTATGCTTTGAAGGAAGCGATCACTGACAGCACCTGTCGAAAAGTCTCCGGCGCAGCCCGGATCTGATAGAGGAGGAATATATGCACAGAATAAAAAAGCTCCTGTTTACGATGATGGTCACAGCAATGATATCAGTGATCTGCTCCTGCGGTTCCGACAAGGCTGCAAGCTCGCAGGGACTCACAGATGCTTTGGAAAAGAAACAGCAGGAAGTTGATACCGCGCTTAAGGAGATGGAGGAAGCTTCGGAAGCTTTGGATAAAGCAGTGGAGGAGAAGGAGAGCAGATAAGGCATGCATCGCATAAAGAAAGGGGAAATCATATGTTAAAGAATGTACCTCAGATCTTACCGCCGGTTTTACTGAAGGTGCTCTGTGAAATGGGACACAGTGACCGGATCCTCATAGCGGACGGAAATTTCCCGTCAGAGTCCATGGGAAGGAATGCCATAGTCATAAGGATGGACGGTTATGATGTTCCTGCCGTGCTGGATGCAATACTTCAGATCTTTCCGCTTGATGAAGCAGTCGATAAGCCGGTGAGCCTGACCCAGGTAATGCCGGGCGAGGATGTGGAGACTCCCATCTGGGATGTCTATAAGGAGATCGTAGCAAAGTATGACAGGCGCGGAGCGGAATGCTTCAGGGAGGTGGAGAGATTTGCCTTTTATGATGAAGCAAGGACTGCGTATGCGATAGTTTCTACCGGAGAGCGCGCTCTTTACGGCAATATAATGCTTCAAAAGGGAGTTTTGAGAGAAAACGATTATCTGCCGGTATATGGCAGATGATCTTCATCGGAGATATAACATGACAGAAAATATCGAGGTTATAACACATAGCAGCATATGTATCCGCAGCATCCCGCAGACTGTATACATCGATCCCTTTGATATAAAGGAAGACAGACATGATGCGGATTTTGTCATGATCACGCATGATCATTATGATCATTTCTCTCTGGAGGATATCGGAAGGGTCTGCACGAAAGAGACTGTTCTTATCGTACCGGAAAAGATGTCGGCAAAAGCCCGGGGGATATCCGGGATGGTCAAAAGGATCGAAACAGTTGAACCGGGAAAGGAATACGTGATCGATTCCCTCAGATTCAGCACGGTACCGGCATATAATATCATGAAGCCCTTTCATCCGAAGAGCGCCCGCTGGGTAGGGTATATAATTCAGGCGGGAGAGAAGCGTATATATATCGCGGGCGATACAGACGCTACAAAGGAGGCCGGAGAGGTCAGATGCGACGTGGCGCTGGTGCCTGTGGGCGGCACATATACCATGGATGCACGGAAAGCGGCTGAGCTTATAAATAATATCCGCCCCGAGACGGCCATACCTGTCCATTACGGAAGCATTGCGGGAAGCAGATCGGACGGGGAAGAGTTTGCGAAGCATGTGGAAGCGCCTGTAAGAGTGGAATTAAAGATAAAGTTTTAGTTATACGAAACAGAAAAATATAAACGTTTCGACTGAATGAACCCTTAAGTTACACAGGGTTCATTTTTGATTGGATAAAACGGTTGACGAAACGTTTCGCTTTGTGCTATCATGAAGCGGCAGACAAAAAATGACGTTTATTACGGAGGACTCACATGCGGGATTTGCTTCTTGGCATAGACATAGGTACAAGCTCATGTAAGGTGGCTGTATTCGAACCGGACGGTACGGTCGTGACGGCAAAAAATGCGGAATACGAGGTTTTTCGTCCTCATCCGGGCTGGGCGGAGCAGGATCCTGAGGACTGGGTGCGCGGTGTATATGACTGCATACGCAGGATCTTTGCAGAGACAGATGTAAAGGCAGAGGAGATCCGTTCGATAGGTGTTGACGGACAGAGCTGGTCGGCGGTCGCCATAGATAAGGACGGCAGGGTGCTGATCAATACTCCCATATGGATGGATATGAGGGCACAGGATATCTGCGACCGGCTGAATAAAGAGGTGGGTGAGCAGGCTGTATTCGAGGTGTCAGGCAATCCGCTGAAGCCTTCTTATACGACTCCCAAGATAGTCTGGTATCGTGAGAACCACCCCGATGTATATGAAAAGACGGATAAGATACTGCAGTGCAACAGCTTTCTGGTCTACAGGCTCACCGGTGAGGTATCACAGGATGTGAGCATGGGCTATGGGCTGCATTGCTTTGATATGAGAAAAGCCGAATGGGATCTTGATATGGCAAAGTCCCTGGGAATAGATGAAAGCTTCCTTCCGCCTGTATTTCCCTGCACTGCGGTTGTCGGGAAGGTTAATGAGGAGGCATCAAGGGCAACCGGTCTTGCTGTGGGGACACCTGTGGTCGCGGGAGGACTTGATGCGGCCTGCGGCACTCTCGGAGCGGGTGTTGCCAGAGCCGGAGAGACTCAGGAGCAGGGCGGCCAGGCAGGCGGCATGAGTATATGCATAGATGAGTATGCTGCAGATCCAAGGCTGATCCTCAGCTATCATGTGGTACCGGATATGTGGCTGCTTCAGGGCGGCACCACCGGAGGCGGCGGGGTCATGCGCTGGTTTGAAAAGAATTTTGCGGATTACGAGAGGATGAATACCGGCGGGGGATCATCTCTGGCCCAGCTTAATGAGATAGCAGAAAAGGTTCCGGCAGGAAGCGAGGGACTGGTCTTCCTTCCTTATATGTCCGGAGAGCGTACGCCCATATGGGATCCTGATGCAAAGGGAGTATTTTACGGACTTGATTTTTCAAAGACAAAGGGACATTTTGTGAGGGCCTGCATGGAGGGCGTGGCATTTGCTCTCAGGCATAATCTTGAAGTGGCTGAAGCTGCCGGAGCGGGAGTCGATGAGCTCAAGGCGATGGGAGGCTCGGCAAATTCACTTCTCTGGACCCAGATCAAAGCGGATGTTACAGGCAAGAGGATAGTGGTGCCTGCAAGCGATACGGCGACCACGCTGGGAGCAGCCATACTTGCCGGTACAGGCGCAGGAATCTACAGCTCCTGCGCAGAGGCAGTGGACAGGACTGTACATACCACAAGGACCCATGAGCCGGATCCGGAAAAAAAGGAAGTATACGATAAGGCGTACAGCATATACAGGGAATTATATGACCAGCTGAAGGATACCATGAAAAAATAATGCAGCAAAAGGCCTGAGCATATGAACGCTCAGTAAACACATTATAAGGAGGACATTTATGAAAGCAGGAGTAGTACATGCAAAAAACGATATCCGTTATGAAGATATCGAAAAACCAAAGGCGGAGCCCGGAAAGGTAGTTGTAAAGGTTAAATATACCGGGATCTGCGGATCTGATATACCGAGAGTGAACGGCGATGCATGCCATTATTATCCGAATGTGCTCGGACATGAATTTTCAGGAGTCATTGATGAGGTCGGCGAGGGAGTCACATCCGTGAAGCCCGGTGACAGGGTAGCGGGAATGCCGCTTGTTCCCTGCATGAAATGTCCGGACTGTCAGCGCGGGGATTATTCTCTTTGCAAGCATTACAGCTTCATAGGCTCAAGAGAGTTCGGAAGCTTTGCCGAGTATGTGGCGGTTCCCGAGAAGAATGTGGTCAGGTTCTCAGATGATGTAAGCTTCATTCAGGGGGCTTTCTTTGAGCCGGCTACAGTGGCGCTTCACGGGCTTGAGCGCAATGATTATAAAGGCGGAAGGACGGTTGCCATCCTCGGCGGCGGCACGATAGGCATGATGACCATGCAGTGGGCCAAAATCTTCGGGGCGCGTAAGACAGTGGTTTTCGATATCGTAGATGAGAGGCTGGAGCTTGCAGCAAGGCTTGGAGCAGATGCCGGAATAAACACAAAGGAAGAAGGCTTTATGGAGAAGGCCATGGAGCTTACGGACGGCCGGGGCTTCGATTATGTTTATGAAACAGCAGGCAATACCATAACCATGAAAATGGCCTTTAAGCTTGCGGCCAATAAAGCTGACGTATGCTTTATCGGTACTCCTACAAAGGATCTCAGCTTTACCGTGGATGAGTGGGAGAATATGAACCGCAAGGAGTTTAAGCTCACAGGCTCATGGATGTCATATTCGGCTCCCTTCCCGGGACACGAATGGGATCTTACGGCTCATTATTTCGGAACAGGCGAATTAAAATTTGATGATTCGTTCGTATACAAGATCCAGCCTTTGAGCGGGATAGCCGAGGCATTTGAGTGGTTCAAGACGCCAGGCACCGTAAAAGGAAAGGTCCTTATCGACAGCGAAAAGTAAAAGCATACGGACAAAGCCCGTATCAATAATAATTTAAGGTAATGGAAAGGAGTTTATCATGGGAGTAGATCCAAGCAAAGTACCGCAGATCACATTAAATACCGGAGACAAGGTTCCGTGCATGGGCATGGGTACCTTCGGTTCGGACAGATTCACGCCTGAGCAGGTCAGTAATGCTGTAGCCGGAGCCATAAGGGCAGGCTATCGTATGTTTGACTGTGCAGCATGCTATGGAAACGAGGATCAGATCGGAGAGGTCTTCAAGGCAGCCATCGATGAAGGTGTGGTCGAGAGAAAGGACCTCTATATCATGACAAAGGTCTGGAATGATATGCACAGGGAGGTCGAGAAGTCGGCAAGGAAGAGCATAGCAGATCTTCAGTGTGATTATATCGACCTATATTTCATTCACTGGCCTTTCCCGAACTATCATGCACCGGGCTGTGATGTTGATTCAAGAAATCCGGATTCAAAGCCCTTCTCGGTAGAGGAGTTCATGGATACCTACAGACAGATAGAGGAGCTTGTGGACAAGGGTCTTGTCCGTCATATCGGGATCTCCAATATGACCATACCCAAGCTGGAGCAGGTTGTTGACAAGTTCCGCATCAAGCCGGTCGCATGCGAGATGGAGCTTCATCCCTGCTTCCAGCAGCAGGAGCTCTTTGATTACTTAAGGGCTCATGATATACAGCCTATAGGCTTCATGCCCCTTGGATCTCCCCAGAGACCTGAGAGAGATATAGTAGCTACGGATATAGCTGATATGCAGGTTCCCGAATTCAAAGCTATCGCAGAGAAGCATGGCGTGCATCCTGCTATCATCGCTCTGAAATGGGCTGTGCAGAGAGGACAGATCCCGATCCCGTTCTCGATCCACGAGGCTGAGTATGTGAGCAACCTCAATTCTACTCAGACAGAGCCTTTGACAGATGAGGAGATGGCTACTATAGCTACACTTGAGAAGAACAACCGTCTGGTAAAGGGACAGGTATTCCTGTGGCCCGGAGCTACAGACTGGCATGATCTCTGGGATGAAGACGGTGTTATAGTCGACTGCCCGGATGCAAAATAAGACAGTTTTTTTCAGGCCCCGTCCAGCTGCGCTTCCGCGCCTGTACGGGGCGTAAAAATTTGATCAACAGAGGAGACAAAAATGAGTGATCTGATGAAAGATATGGTGCAGCAGAGGAAGGCCGGGAAGATAATCGGAGTCCCTTCCTACTGCACAGCAAACGACATAGTCATAGAAGCCCTTATACGTCAGGCAAAGGAGCTTGACCTCGATATCCTGATCGAGGCGACAGCGAATCAGGTAAATCAGTTCGGCGGATATACGGGAATGAAGCCGGCAGACTTCCGCGATTTTGTCTATGAGATCGCTGACCGCGCCGGCTATCCGCACGACAGGATAGTTCTGGGAGGCGATCATTTAGGACCGCTGACCTGGGTTAATGAGCCGGAAGAGAGCGCTATGGAAAAGGCAGTGACTCTTGTAAAGCTTTTTGTTGAGGCAGGCTATAAAAAGATCCACCTGGATACGAGCATGAGAGTGGCTGATGATCCGACAGACAAGCCTCTTACGGACGAGACGGTTGCCAGACGCGGAGCCAGGCTTTATCAGGCCTGCGAGGACAGCTATCAGGAGCTTCTGAAAAAGAATCCTGAGGAGAAGAGACCTGTGTTCATTATAGGAAGCGAAGTGCCTATACCGGGCGGAGCTCAGGAGCAGGAGGACAGTATATCTGTCACAAAGCCGGAGGCAGTAGCCGCTACTCTGGAGGAATATAAAAAGCAGTTTGCATCTGTTTCCGATCCCAACGCATTTGATAATGTGATAGGCATAGTGGTACAGCCCGGGGTGGAATTCGGAGATGACGAGGTCTTTCCCTACAACCGTGAAAACGCTGCAGAGCTTTGCAGCAGGATAGCAACCTTTGACGGCATATACATGGAGGGCCATTCAACTGATTATCAGCCTCCGGAATGCCTTAAAAAAATGGTCGAGGACGGCGTCGCCATACTCAAGGTGGGTCCGGCGCTTACATTCGGATTGAGAGACGGGCTTTTCGCGATGAGCAGGATCGAAAAGGTTCTTGTTCCGGAATCAGACAGGGTGGATTTCCCGGAGCTGCTGGAAAAGCTTATGCTTGATGATACATCAAAATGGGTCAAGTACTACCACGGAAGCGAGAGGGAGATCGCGATCAAACGCCGCTACAGTCTTTCTGACAGATGCCGTTATTATTTTGCAATGCCCGAGATACGCGAAGCTATCGAAAAGCTTATAAAGAACATAGACGCGCAGGAGATCCCTACGGGCCTTCTCTACCAGTATATGCCGCTGCAGTATAAAAAGGTGCGCGATGGAAAGCTGAAAAAGGATGCCAGGGCTCTGCTCATGAGCTTTGTGACCGATGTGGCTGATGATTACAATTATGCATCAGGAAGGATAGGATAAATATGCTGGTAACATCAAAGGAATTATTGGAGGACGCTCAGAAAAGGGGCTATGCCGTAGGCGCATTTAATGTCGAGAATATGGAATTTGTCATGGCTGTACTTGCGGCTGCCGAAGAGACAGGCTCTCCCGTTATAATGCAGACAACACCCGGAACCCTGAAATACGCGGGGCTTGATTATTACCTCGCCAATGTCAGGGCTGCAGCCGAGAGGACGAAGCTGCCGGTGGTAATGCATCTGGATCATGGCAACAGCTTTGAGCTTGCGATGCAGGCGTACAGGACAGGATATACCTCCATAATGATAGACGGATCCAAGCTTCCCTTTGAGGAAAACATCGCGCTTACAAAGCGCGTGACCGATGCGTGCCACCCAGGAGGCATCCCTGTGGAGGCGGAGCTGGGAAAGGTCGGGGGCAAGGAGGACGACCTGGAAAACGGTGATGACAATCCATACACGGATCCGGACGAGGCAAAGGAGTTTGTAGCCCGCTGTGATCCTGATTCGCTTGCGGTGGGAGTAGGGACTTCTCATGGAGTATACAAGGGTGTTCCCAAAGTCAATGTAGAGGTTCTTTCGTCTATCCGTAAGGTGGTGGATATACCTCTGGTCCTTCACGGAACATCAGGGGTTCCCGATGAACAGGTGAAGGACTGCATAAGCCGCGGTATTTGCAAGGTGAATTATGCAACAGATCTGCGCATTGCATTTACAAGAGGCGTGAAGGCTCACATGGAGGCGCATCCGGATGATTTTGATCCGAAAAAATACTGTGCTCCGGCTATGGAAGAGATAAAGAAGTATGTCATCCAGAAGATGGAGGTTGTCGGTTCGGTAGGGAAGGCATAGAGGTCGGGATGATAGGATATGGATGCAGCATGGATTTCTGAATATAAAAAAGAGACTGACAGATCCAGGAGATGGATCATATTGGAACGTGAAAGAGAAGAGCATTCTGCTGACCCGGAGTTCGAGATAAGGGAGAAGCTCTGGAAGGCCAGATATGATAAGAAAAACGGCATGGATATAGATTACGGTATCCGTGGATGGATGAATCTGCAGTCAACAAAACGAAGACTTTATCTGCCGGGTGAGAGGAAGCGGCTGCGTAAAGAGATAGACGGAGTGAAGGCGGACTGGCAGTTCCCGCTGTGCGGAGAATACGGTGAGACAGGTGACAGGGCGCTTTATGATGAGCTTTTTAATATATCCCTTTTCTATTTTGACATATGTGAAAGGGATAAGACTTATAATTCCATCGTTCTCGGACTTGGCCATATCTCTGATGAGCGCCGCGCCGACAAGATAGCCCGTGAGGTGAAGGAGATGACGGTGACCATTCCGGGGACGCTTGAGATAACCGGGGAGCTGGCACCCTTCATAAAGGCCGCCCAGGATGCTTCCCGAATGAAACCGGCAATTTTAATGATGAGGAGTAGGATACAGGCCGATGGCAGCTACGATAAAGGATATAAGAGCAGAGACCGGGCTCGGGCTTGCAACGATATCAAAATATTTAAATGGCGGAAATGTCAGAAATGAAAACAGACAGAAGATAGAGGAGGCGATCAAGAAGCTGGACTACCATCCGAATGTAACCGCGCGGTCTCTTGTGACAAAGCGGACCAGAACCATAGGCTTTGTCGTAAATAATATCGCGAGCAACTTTTCGGGTGTACTGCTTCAGCACGCTTCCGCCTATCTTCACGAACGCGGGTATGGGATGATGATCTGTGATTCCAGCCTCAGCGAACGGCAGGAAGAGGAAAATATACGCTTTTGCGTGGAAAAACAGGTGGACGGGATCCTTATGGTGTCCTCTGCGGTGGATCCGGGATTCCTGGCGCCTGCGGTCAAAGCCGGCATTCCTGCTGTGCTTTTGGACAGAGAGATAAAGAGCGATGCTTTTGACTGCGTGACTATCGATAACAGTAATGCGTCGGAAAGAGCGACGGACTATCTGCTTGGCTGCGGTCACAGAAGGATCGCGGTGATCCATTCGGAGGAATATACCGGCAACGAAAGATTTATGGGCTATCTGGCCTCGATGAAAAAAGCCGGTGTAAGCGTTCCGGATAAATATGTGTGCTCGGCTCATATACATTCGACGGAGCTGGGCTATAAAAGCATGATGAAGCTCCTTAAGCTGAAGGACAGACCTACAGCCGTGCTCACCACCAATTATGAGGTGAGCCTGGGGGTTATCATGGCCCTGAACGAGCAGGGGATAGGATGTCCTGAGGATGTATCGCTGATCGGCTTTGACGAGCTGATCCTGCCGATGGTCATGCGGCCGAAGCTTACTCTGGTAGCGCAGCCTATGGAGGAGATAGCATCTGAAGGCGCGAGGATTCTGCTTAAAAGGATAGAGGAAGGAAACAGCTTCCCTCCCCAGAGAGTGAGCCTTTATGCGGCCCTTAAGGAGGGAGAATCAGTAAGACGGATCGACGTCCTCAAAAACTAAAGTTGTAACTTATTCTTGACATCAAATAATAATTATAATAAAATGCTAAAAGTGAAACGTTTCGTTTATTAAAAATAAACGAAAAAACAAGGTTTCGAAGAACGGAGGAAAACGTGGAAAAGATCAAACAGAATCCTTTTGTGAGAAAGGTAGGATTTAACAGGGTTATACTGTTTTGCGTGCTGATCCTGATGTATGCGGCTTTCTCGCTCCTGGTTCCGGGATTTTTCGGAAAGGCGCGTATCATGAGCGTCATGAATTATGTTTATTTTCTGGGATTTCTGTCGCTCGGTGTTACGTTTGTAATAGCGACGGGCGGAATCGATTTCTCAATCGGACCGGTCATGTTCTGCTGCGGTCTGATATCGGGATATACAATGATGAATAAAGGTGCACCGGTGGGCGTTGTCCTTATCTTAAGTATACTGATAGGATTTCTGTTTGGTGTATTTAACGGCTACCTGGTTTCGTACTGGACGATACCGCCCTTCATAGTATCCATGGCATCCATGAATATAGCAAAAGGTATCGCAGCCGTATATACAAAGACACAGTCGGTCAGCTGGCCGCTCTCAACGGATCCTGCGAACGGATGGTTCAGAAATCTTGTAAGCTTTAATGGTTTTCCGGTAGGACTTGTGATATTCCTTCTTGCGGCATTTATCTGCATGGTGGTCCTTAATAATACCAGACCCGGCAGATACATCCTCTGCCTTGGAAGCAACCGTGAGGCAGTCAGACTCTCCGGAGTAGATACCAAGAAGTGGGAGATGCTTGCATATGTGATCTGCGGTACGCTGGTGGGAATAGCCGCGATATTCTTTGTAGGCGCCTATACCACAGTCCAGCCCGGTTACGGTGATCAGTACAATAACGAAGCCATAGCGGGCTGCGTAATGGGAGGAACCTCCATGGCAGGAGGGCTTGCATCTATCGGCGGAACCGTCATAGGAGTTCTCATCATATCCCTGCTGCAGGAGGGCATCCTTGCTCTTGGATTTGCAAAGGATATACAGCTTATAGTTACAGGTATCATAGTTATCGTCGTGGTTTATGCGGACGTTATGGCGCGCCGCAGGAAGAACTGATTATATAAAGGAGCGGATCAATGGCTGATGCAATTCTTACAATGGAAGAAATAGAGAAGTCTTTCCCCGGAGTGCATGCACTGGATCATGTCCACTTTGATGTCAGAAGAGGAGAGGTTCATGCCCTTATGGGAGAGAACGGGGCAGGCAAGTCCACACTGATGAAGGTGCTGACCGGTATATATACAAAGGATTACGGCACCATCACCTACGAGGGAAAAGAGGTTTCGTTTAATAACACAAGGGAGGCTCAGGATGCAGGCATAGTCATAGTGCATCAGGAGCTCAATATGATCGGAGATCTTACTGTCGCCCAGAATATATTCATCGGACGTGAATTCATGAAGGGTTTCAAGATCGACGACAAGAAGATGATCGAGGAATCCAAAAAGCTTTTCGATGAATTAAAGATAGATATCAATCCCCGGGACAAGATGAGTGATCTTACAGTCGGAAAGCAGCAGATGTGCGAGATAGCAAAGGCAATATCACATCAGGCAAAGGTCATAATCTTTGACGAGCCCTCTGCAGCGCTTACCGAGAAGGAGATCGAGGATCTCTTTACGATAATCAGAGACCTCAGGGAAAAGGGAATGGCGATCGTATACATTTCACACCGTATGGACGAGATCAAGGTCATCACAGACAGGGTCACGGTCATGAGAGACGGCGGATATGTAGGCACTCTTATTACCAAGGACTGCACGAAGGAAGATATCATAAACATGATGGTCGGACGTGTTATATATGAGGATCCCAAGACAGAGAGCAAGGTCCCGAAGGATGCGCCCGTTGTGCTTAAGGTTGAGCATCTTAATGCCGGGAGAATGGTCCAGGATGTCAGCTTCGAGCTCAGAAAGGGTGAGATACTTGGCTTCTCCGGACTTATGGGAGCCGGACGTACAGAAACTGCCAGAGCTCTTTTCGGAGCCGATCCGAAGACCAGCGGAGATATCTATATCAACGGAGAGAAGGTTACGATCAATTCGCCTCAGGATGCTGTTAAACACGGGATCGGCTATCTGTCAGAGGACAGGAAGCGCTACGGGATAGTGGTACAGAAGACCATAACCGAGAACTCTACAATGGCAACACTCGAGAAATATATGAGCGGCATATTCATAAACAAAAGCGAGGAGAAGAAGATCACCGAACATTATATTGAGGAGCTTGCAACCAAGACACCGAGCGCCGATCAGCTTGTCGTAAACCTTTCCGGAGGAAACCAGCAGAAGGTCGTCATTGCAAAGTGGCTTGTAAGGGACTGTGACATTCTTATATTCGATGAGCCTACAAGAGGAATAGATGTAGGTGCAAAGAATGAGATATATAAGCTTATGAACAGGCTTGCCTCAGAGGGTAAATCCATCATTATGATCTCCTCCGAGATGACAGAGATCCTTCGAATGAGTGACAGGATCGTGGTCATGTGTGAGGGCAAGAAGACCGGTGAGCTTGATATTTCTGAAGCTACACAGGAAAAGATCATGAACAAGGCAACGCGTGATATCGCATAGAGGAGGAGAAAATGACTAAGAAGAAATCAATCATAACAGACCAGAGGTTCATAGTACTCCTTGTCATCATAGCGCTGGTCGTGATCTATATGATCTTCAGTCCGGAATTCAGGCAGTATTCGTCCATATTATCAATGCTTGATTTTTCGTACTACGATATACTGATGGCTATAGGAGTCACATTCCCGCTGATCACTGCAGGCGTGGATCTTTCAATCGGTACAGGCATGGTATGCTATGCCCTTGTCGCAGGAAGGCTGGTAAGGGACTACAATTGTCCGGTTCTTGTGGCGATGCTAATCTGCGTGCTTTTCGGTGCCATAGTAGGTCTTGCAAACGGAACACTTATAGGAGTGATGGGACTTCCGCCCTTCCTTGCAACCCTCTGTACCTGCATGATAACAAGAGGTATCAGCTCCATGGTCATGGCTACGCCCTGGCCTACCAATAAGCAGCCCGGCGGATGGTTTCATTCGATATTCAAGCTGACCTTCGGTACAGGAAGGAATGCTCTCAAGCTTCCGGTAGGATTTCTGGTATGTGTAGCCCTGGTGCTTTTGATGGAATTTGTGCTGAATCATACGAAATTCGGAAGATATACCATAGCTATCGGAAGTAATAAAGAAGCTCTCATGCTTTCAGGTGTAAATGTAAAGATATATCATGTGATGGCATATGTGGTCTGCGGCATCTTCGCAGGACTTGCAGCCATAGCATATGCGGCGGTTGTTCCTACTGTCCAGCCCGGTACGGGAGCAGGACTTGAGCTCGATGCCATAGGCGGTGTCTTCGTCGGAGGTGTTTCCGCCACAGGAGGATACGGTTCGGTCATCGGAACGCTGGTCGGAGTTTTTGTCATAGTCCTTCTTAAGACAGGACTTCCCTATGTAGGACTTCAGGCTAACTGGCAGCAGATCATAACAGGTATCGTACTTATCGGAGCAGTCATGATCGACGTTGCGAAGAGACGCAGGATGGCCAAGGAGCAGTGATCCCGGGATTTAATTTTAACGATATGCGGCGCAATAGGGCGCTTCATATATATATTTTTCCAAAAGGAAGGAGAAGAAAAGTTATGAAAAAGAAGTTACTGGCAACAATACTCAGCGCAGCAATGGTAATGTCATTGCTTGCAGGCTGCGGCGGCACAGCAGCAAGTGAGCCTGCAGCAGCTCCTGCAGAGGAAGCAGCAGCAACAGAGGAGGCAGCTCCAGCAGAGGAAGCAGCTCCCGCAGAGGAGGCAGCTGCAACAGAAGAGGCAGCTCCCACAGAGGAAGCAGCTGCAACAGAGGAGGCAGCTCCCGCAGCAACAGCAGGAGGCTCAGGAGAGTACACAGGCGGAACACAGTTTGACGGTGTTACAGCCAAGGAAGCTTACAAGTTCCCTGTAGATGTTAAGTCATTCCAGTCAACATACTGGCAGGCAGCTCTTAAGGGTATGGATATGGCTAAGGAAGAGCTCGGCGTTGATTATGACGCACACGGCCCTAACTCAGAGTCAGATATAGCTGATCAGGTCAACATGCTTAATTCCGATATCAACAGCAATCCTCCCGGAATCGCACTTGCAGCATGCGATACCAGCTCTGTTCTTGATTCTCTTAAGGAATGCGCTGACAAGAAGATCCCCGTTGTCTGCTTCGACACAGGTGTTGCAGATGCTCCCGAGGGTTCAGTAGTTGCAACTGTTGCTACAGATAATACACAGGCAGGAGAGGTTGCAGCTGAGAATATGTACAAGGCTATCAAGGACGTTATCGCCAAGGCTGAGAGCCCTGTACGTATCGGTGAGGTAAACCAGGATGCTACAGCTCTCAATATCCAGCAGAGAGGAATGGGCTTCGTTAATAAGATGACAGACCTTATCGAAGCTGACGGCAAGAAGGTAGCAGTAGTAGGTAATGAGTTCTATGCAAACGAGGCTAAGAAGGCTCATTCTGACCTTGTAGACGAGGCTTCTGCAGATGTAGTCATCGAAGTATCAGTTCCTGCACAGACAACAGTTGAGCTCTGCTCTACAGCTGCTCAGGCAATCATGTCAAAGTCTGACACGATCGCTATCTTCGGTTCAAACCAGACAGCAGCAGAGGGTGTTCTTGCAGCAGATGCAAACCTTTCACTTCTTGGTTCAGATGCAGCAGCAGGCGATGTTATCGGTGTTGGATTTGATGCCGGCTCTATCATCAAGGGCGCTATCGAGGATGGAACAATGTATGGTGCAGTTACACAGTCTCCTCTTATGATGGGCTACTATGCGATCTATGCACTTACAATGGCAGCTAACGGTGACAAGGTTGAGGACTTCCCTACAGCTGGTTACTGGTATGATGCATCAAACATGAACGATCCTACAATAGCACCGAACCTTTATGACTGATCAGGATCGATCTTCGTTATTTAAGCATTGAGTACAAGCAGGTGCCTCTCTCTTCGGAGAGAGGCACTCTTAATACAGCGGAACAGCATATCGACCGGCAGCTTATCCCGGTCGCGAGAATAAATGAAAAGGAGAAGGAAAAGAAATGTTAAAAGGAATACCTAAGATACTGCCCCCGGAGCTTTTAAAGATCCTCTGTGAGATGGGGCATACGGATGAGCTTACAATAGGTGACGGAAATTTCCCGGGAACAACCTACGGAAAAAAGGTCATACGGATGGACGGACACGGAGTACCTGAGATACTTGATGCGATCCTGCAGGTCTTCCCTCTTGATACATATGTAGAGCATCCTGTAACGCTTATGGCAGTTGTAAAGGGAGATACCGTAGAGACTCCGATATGGGACACCTACAAGGAGATCGTAAGAAAATATGATGAGCGCGGAGATGCATGCTTTGAAGAGATTGATAAATGGGAATTCTATGACAAGACAAAGGAGCATTCATCAGTTGTGATCCAGACCGGAGAATCAGCGCTTTATGCAAATATAATCCTTAAAAAGGGAGTAGTCGTAGACTGAAAAGAGCTGCCGTATCAGTATGATACGGCAGCTGCTGTTTTACTTTTACTTTGTTCCGAAGATCCTGTCTCCTGCATCTCCAAGACCCGGACATATATATGCATCTGCATTCAGTTCACAGTCGAGATGCCCTACATAGATCTGCAGATCAGGATGCGCACTGCTCAGATTCTCAAGTCCTTCGGGAGCGGCGATGATACACATGAATTTGATCCTTTTTCCACCCCTCTCCTTTATCAGATTCACGGCGTCTATTGCAGAGCCGCCTGTAGCGAGCATCGGATCACAGATTATTATGGTACGTCGTTCCAGCTTTCCGGGCAGCTTGCAGAAATAGGAATGCGGAGTATGAGTCTCTTCATCCCTGTACAGACCGATATGGCCGACCTTTGCAGCCGGAAGCAGATTGAGCAGACCGTCAGTAAGACCAAGACCGGCCCTGAGTATAGGCACTATGACCTGTTTTTTTCCTTTGATCCGGGGAGAGATGCATTTTTCAACAGGCCCATCCACCTCTGTATCCTCCAGCTCAAGATCCCTGAGTGCCTCATAACCCATCAGCATGGCGATCTCATTGGTGAGTTTCCTGAATTTAGCTGTCCCGGTGGATCTGTCACGAAGTACAGTGATTTTGTGCTGTATCAGCGGATGATCACATATGGTAATGTTTTTATTACTGGAAAAGTCCGGCATGATATCCCCCTGTTGTCTGTTCTGAATGACTGTTGCAGTATAGCGTGTGATATAATTATATTGTACCAAATAAAGAGGGATTATGGTATTATTTAATGTATGGCGAAACAGACAATAGTTTCAGGTGACATATTACATGCCTCCAATGAGAGGGTAAAGGAGCTCGAGATAGTTATAAAGGGCTCTTTTATTGCCACGTTGGGAAATGTTCTGATCGAGCTTCCATATGGGTCTGTCATAGGTCTTTTTGAAACACCCGGAGAGAAATATCGGTTTGATTATGAGGCAAAAGAAGACGCCATGGTGGTTTCATATTCCTACCACAGCGAAGACAGTATCAGAAACCTGATAAGATCAAATCCCCAGATCACACCAACGATAGCGAATGCGGTGATCTCCTGCATTCAGAGTCTTTTTGAAAAGACTGCGCAGCATATCGAGGCCTGCAGAGAGATGGCGGAGATACTCGGGACCGGGGAAAGGCTGAAATACGACCTGCATACATGGCGCAATGATTATTTCAGATCCATAAAAGGCTTTCTTCCCTCAAAGGATATAGGCTTCTGTACAGGCACGATCCTTTATGCATACGAATATCTGCAGGAGATGGCGCCGATACTGTCTGCACTTATTGAAAAAAAGAGCGAATACGATCTGCTCCTCATGACAGGAGAGGATTACACAGAAGAGGACATCGGAGAAGATGATGATTACACAGGGGATGAGGAAAGCGGTGTTTCCGATGATGATATAGAAACCCTTGTGGAGGCAGAGGGAGGAAAAAAGAGCGAAGGCAATAAGGCAAAAAAGATCATAGATGAAGATGTATCGGATTCCCTCAGAACGATACTTGAGTATTCCGGGATAGGTGAGGAAAAACAAACGACTTTCAGACAGCTTTTGGCTGACTACGCCGCGCTCAAGGACAGAAGTGCTATTGATGAAGCAGCCAGAAAGATCAGACGGCAGATAACAGATCTGTTCTTTGAGATCTATGAGGGCGCCTTCTTCAGGAGCGTAGCTGACAGAGATGTGCCACTGGTGCTTAAGATGTTCTTCTACTACGGCTTCGTTGATGAGGGGCTTGCAGGAGAAGAGAATACAAAAGCCCTGGAAAGCCTTGCGGCAGCCTATGAGCCTGATCCGGAGGGTAAGGTACTGACGGCATATGAGTGGCTGAAGCTCATTTTTGATGGCAGGGTAGAGCCGTCAAAAAATGAATTCGATATGGAATTTCCCAAATATCTGAAGCAGAGATATGAAAACGGGGAGATAAGACAGGATGAGATGGGACGTCTTGCAAATGACAGAAGGGCAAAGACATCCTTTGAGATACAGAATTTTCTTAAGCTCGGATCCAAGATCACCTTCGGAAGAGTGACGTCGTATGTTCCGGTATTTACCGAAAGCAGTACGGTGAGATCTCCGGAAAACTGCGTGACTACTCATGAGGCCGTGCATGATGCCATGAATATGGTCCGGGGGATTGATTTCAGCTGCTTTACAAGGCAGATCATTTTTTCAAACACGAATATAGGTGTCACCAGGGAGTTTATCGATACCGAGATAATCCCCTATGTTATCATTATGCCAAACGGTGGTTCCAGATCTGCATTATGGCAGGAGATCTCGGGAGCCCACCGCGATACTCCCGGACGCATGATGATGCCGGCATTTCTTGACAGAGAGGTGAGCGTCCATGTTCTCAGACTTATAGCCGAGTTCCGATGGGAGATGTGCAGAAGAGAGCAGGGAGTCCGCTGGAATGATGTGACTACCCCTTCGCTGACTGCGCTTTTCTGTGATTATCTGCAGTTTTACAGAAAGAATCATGAGATCTCAGTGGATCTCAGAGAGAAGATAAAGGCGCAGCTCCAGTCAGCAAGGAATTCCTCCAAGGCGGTCTTTGTATCCGATTACATGAATTATATCGTATATGAAAGCGCAGGTTCCCTGAGGCTCAACAGAGTCTCAAGGGATATCATCTTCAGATTCTGTCCCTTTTCCAGGGAGATCAGACAGAGGCTTGCTGCCACGAGCCCTGCATATCAGAAGCTGATAGAAAGATATGATATAAAGCTCGCACAGAGAAAGCGCCTTATGGATATCGTATATACAAAGATAGAAAAAGCCGGCGCCAGGGTGCCGGATCAGATCGCCGCTCAGAAAAGATTTCTTGAAAAATAGAGCAAAACTACGCTTTTATAGAGGAGGGAGATATGATCGACCAGGTATATGAGGGAGAGAATTATGCTGAGCTGATAACGGTCAGATACGCAGCCGATATTCAGAAGCTTTCCAGATATATCCCTTATTTTGAGAATAAAAAAGGGAGAGATGTGGCTAGTGACTACTCGGGAGAGCAGGGTGAGAGCCAGCTTAAATTTCCTGTATATGATTCAACGCTTTTATCCTTCACAAGGGAGGCGGCGGATACGGCTCTCATGGATCCTAATTACATCTATAAATACAGACAGTACCGCATAACCACAGCCGCCGACGAGAAGGCTGCGATCAGAAATGCGAAGATGAAGGACATAGATCTTCTCAGAGGAGTTCTTTCAAGGTATGTGCTTGAAGGGAGATATAAATCAAAGCGCTGGATAGAAGCAGCAGAAAGAGGAGTTTTCTATGATGTTCTTGTCAAGCTTGTGGAGTTTTATGACTTCTTGCGCGAGAAATAGGAATTTCGCGCAAGAAATCAGGAAGTAAACGGTATCATAAAAGACGGATATAAAATTACGGAAATAACACTACGCTTTACAGAGGAGAGAGATAAAATGGTCAGACGAATCTATGTGGAAAAGAAACCTGAGTTTGCAGTGAAGGCGAGAGAGCTTCGCGATGAGATCCTCAATTTTGTGGGCATACGGGGCATGGAGGGGCTCAGATACCTTATAAGATACGATATAGAGGATATCAGGGAAGATATCTATAAAAAAGCCTGCACATCGGTTTTTTCGGAGCCGCCGGTGGATATTCTCTATGAGGATGACTTCCCCCGCAATAAAAACGATCTTGTGCTTGCAGTAGAAGCGCTGCCGGGACAGTTCGATCAGAGGGCTGACTCTGCGGAGCAGTGTATAAGGTTTTTGAATGACGAATCAAAATGTGTTATCAGGACTGCAGAGGTTTACTGCATAAGCGGAAAGGTGAGCAGCAAGGATGCGGAGAAGATCAGGAATTATGTCATAAACCCGGTGGATTCAAGACTGTCCGGCCTTGAAAAGCCCGATACGCTTATTGATAAATATGATGAGCCGGAGGATGTGAGTACCTTTACAGGCTTTACAAAGATGAATGATAAGAAGCTGGGAGAGCTATATAACTCTTTGGGTCTGGCCATGACCTTCAGGGACTTCCTCCATATCAGGGATTATTTTAAGAAGGAAGAAAAGCGGGATCCCTCTGTTACCGAGATAAGAGTGCTGGATACATACTGGTCGGATCATTGCAGACATACGACCTTTTCCACCGAGCTTAAAAATATCACCTTTGAAAACGGATATTACAGGAAGCCGATCGAGGAGGCCTTCACCGGGTATCTTAAGATAAGGGATGAATATTACGGAAAAAGGCAGGCTTCTAAGGGCGGAGATAAATATATAGATCTTATGGATCTCGGAACCCTTGCTGCGAAGGAGCTTAAAAAAGAAGGCAGGCTTGAGGATCAGGAGGAGAGTAATGAGATAAATGCCTGCTCCATAGTAGTGCCTGTAAAGCTTGAGGATGAAAAGGGAAAACAAAGGACTGAAGAGTGGCTTGTGATGTTTAAGAATGAGACACATAATCATCCCACTGAGATAGAGCCCTTCGGCGGCGCGGCCACCTGCCTTGGAGGAGCTATAAGGGATCCCCTGTCCGGAAGATCCTATGTATATCAGGCCATGCGTATCACAGGAGCTGCGGATCCTACGGTTCCTGTCAGCAGTACACTTAAGGGAAAGCTTCCGCAGAAGAAGCTTGTCCGCGGAGCGGCGAAGGGCTATTCGTCCTATGGAAATCAGATAGGACTTGCAACGGGATATGTACATGAGATATATCATCCCGACTACGTTGCCAAGCGCATGGAGATAGGCGCGGTAGTGGCAGCGGTACCCAGGAAGAATGTGATAAGGGAGGATGCCGCCCCGGGTGATGTGGTCATACTTCTGGGCGGACGTACCGGACGCGACGGCATAGGCGGAGCGACGGGGTCTTCGAAGGTACATACGGAAGCCTCCACTACAACCTGCGGCGCGGAGGTACAGAAGGGAAATGCGCCTACAGAGAGAAAGCTTCAGAGGCTTTTCAGGAGAGCCGAGGTATCAAAGCTTATCAAGGTCTGCAACGATTTCGGAGCAGGAGGAGTATCGGTCGCCATAGGTGAGCTTGCGCCGGGACTTGAGATAGATCTTGACAAGGTTCCGAAAAAATATGCTGGACTTGACGGAACTGAGCTCGCCATCTCGGAGTCACAGGAGAGGATGGCAGTGGTAGTCGAGGCCGGGGACGTTGCTGAGTTTATGGGATATGCCGCGGAGGAGAATCTCGAGGCGACAGAGGTCGCTGTAGTGACAAAGGAGCCCAGACTTCATATGACATGGAGAGGCAGGACTATAGTGGATCTTGCAAGAAGCTTCCTTGATACAAACGGAGCTCATCAGGAGACAGATGTAAGGGTTGTGATGCCGGATGAGAAAAAGGCCTATTTCCGTGAGATGGTTTCGGTAAAGGATGTAAGGAAGACATGGCTTGAGACGATGGGCGACCTGAATGAAGCATCGCAAAAGGGGCTTGTTGAGATGTTTGATTCCTCTATCGGCGCGGGTACGGTACTCATGCCCTACGGCGGTCTTTATCAGACTACTCCCATACAGACTATGGTCGCGAAGCTTCCTGTAGAGGGGGCGGAGACAGACGCGGCAACCATGATGAGCTATGGCTTTGATCCGTTCATTTCAAGCTGGAGCCCTTATCATGGCGCTGTATATGCCGTGACTGATTCGATAGCAAAGATAGTTGCTTCCGGCGGTGACATGAAGAAGATCCGTTTCACCTTCCAGGAGTATTTCAAGAGGATGACTGATGATCCGGAAAGATGGAGCGCACCTTTCACCGCGCTTCTGGGCGCCTTTGATGCACAGATCAAATACGGCCTTCCCTCCATAGGAGGCAAGGATTCCATGTCAGGCACCTTTGAGAATATCGATGTGCCTCCCACACTTGTTTCATTCGCGCTGGATACAGCTTCGACGAAGGATATCATCTCTCCGGAGCTTAAGGGAAGCGGAAATACCATCGTGAAATTTACGATCCCGATAGATGAATATGATCTTCCTGTATATGATGAGACAGTGAAGCTCTATGAAGGCATAACAGAAGCGATCGCAAAAAAGGCTGTATTATCCGCATACGCTCTGGATGAAAAGGGTATAGCCCCTGCCATATCAAAGATGGCATTTGGAAATATGGTGGGAGTCACTCTGGATAAGTCGCTGCTTCCGGAGGAGCTTTTCCTCTCGGAGACCGGCAATATCATCGCTGAGGTCGACAGTTCGCTGCTTTCTGAGATAAAGGTGCCATACAGGGTGATCGGCCGCACAGTGAAAAGCCCGGTCATCACCTATAAGGATGTGAAGCTTAAGCTGTCGGAGATACAGGCTCCCTATGATGCAGCTCTTGAAAAGGTATTTCCGACAAAGAGCAGTGACAGTAAGGAGAAGCTTCCTGATGTACTGGCGGACGCACCGTCTGTACATATCTGCAGGCATAAGACTCCAAGGCCGAAGGTCTTTATCCCGGTAATGCCGGGAACCAACTGCGAGTATGATACGGCCAGGGCCTTCGAAACCGCAGGCGCCGAGGTTGAGGTCGGTGTGTTCGGAAACCTCTCATCCGGAATGATAAGGGATTCGGTAGAGTCCTATGTGAAGAAGATCGGCGATTCCCAGATCATCATGTTCCCTGGCGGATTTTCTGCAGGTGATGAGCCGGACGGGTCTGCCAAGTTTTTTGCGACGGCCTTCAGGAATCAGAGGATAAGAGAGGCTGTACTTGAGCTTCTGGATAAAAGGGACGGACTGATACTCGGTATCTGCAACGGATTCCAGGCTATCATAAAGCTCGGGCTTGTGCCTTACGGAGAGATAATTGATGCACAGAAGGAGGATTCTCCTACACTGACCTTCAATACGATCAACAGGCATATATCAAAGATGGTATATACAAAAGTAGTCAGCAATAAGTCGCCATGGCTTCTGGAGGCGGAGCTGGGCGGAGTATATGTGAATCCGGCTTCTCACGGTGAGGGCAGATTTGTAGCTCCGAAGGAATGGCTTGACAGGCTCTCTGCCGGCGGACAGATCGCCACACGGTATTGTGATGCAAAGGGTAATATCTCAATGGATGAGTACTGGAATGTAAACGGATCCTATGAGGCGATAGAAGGCATCCTTTCTCCTGACGGAAGAGTATTCGGCAAGATGTGCCATATAGAGCGCAAAGGAGATCATGTGGCAGTAAATATCACCGGAGAGCAGGATATGAGGGTCTTTGAATCCGGAGTATCATACTTCAGCTGAAAAAGGAGCAGGAATGGCTAATAAAAAGATAAGCGTGATAATTCCATGCTACAACGTATCGATGTTTGTGGACAGATGCATGGAATCGCTCGAAAAACAGACTATAGGGATCGAGAATCTGGAGATCATTCTCATAAATGATGCGTCGAAGGATGCGACTTTGGGGAAGCTGCTGCTTTGGGAAATGAAATATCCCGATAATATAATAGTGATCCCGCTTCAGGAGAATGTGATGCAGGGGGCAGCCAGAAATATCGCAAGGGATTACTGTACAGCTGAGTACATAGCTTATCTGGATGCTGATGACTGGATCCTGCCGAATGCATTTGAAAAAATATACAGGGTCGCGAGACAGAATAATGCCGAGATAGTCAACTATCTGTCAAAAAAGGTATTTGTAGGACCTGACAAGGATGATCCGACTACAAAGAGCAAGTATCCGGACAGGTTTGTGGAGGTGCATAATCCTCAGGAAAGATTTGAATTCTTCATGAATGACTGCCCGCTGAGAAGAGGCTGCTGGGACAAGCTTTTCAGAAGAGATTTTGTTATGGAGCATGATCTCAGATTTGCCGAGGGAGTCTTTGATGAGGAGAGTCTCTTTACGAATCCTGCATATATGCATTTTAAGAGGATATATCTGCTGAATGAATATCTGCACAGATATTACCAGAATCCCATCAGCTCCACCTATAACCTTATGGCTGATACCAAAAGAAGGGATGACAATGCAAAAACATGGATGCAGACATATCAGATAGCCAAGGCGGACGGAACGCTGGAGACGGATCATGTATTGATGGAATGGTTTTTTGTCCTCAATTATTTTATTTATTCCTTTCAGTTTGCGGCAGACAGGAATATACCCTTTGACGCGGCCAGCGTAAACAAAATGCAGAGGACGGTCAAGGAGCTCTTTCCTGATTTCAGAAAGAACCCGGGACTTTTGCGTATCGAGAGCAACAGGGTTTTGCTTGATATGATAGATATGCCTGTGGATGAATCGAATATCGAGGAATATAATCATGCATGGTCGGTCATTGAGGATGAAAAGAAGAGGCTTCAGGTAGAGGCGGAAATGCGCGAATTTAATCTCCGGCCCTTATCATGAAGAAGATCAGCATCATAATCCCTGTATATAATACGGCACAGTATATAAACCGGTGTGTGCTTTCTCTTGTAAGGCAGAGCATAGGTGTTGACGCTCTGGAGCTGATCATGATAAATGATGCTTCGACCGATGGTTCGCGGGAGTATCTCTTCGCCTGGGAAAAGGAGTTTCCGGAAAGCATCTGTGTCATTGATCTTGAGGAAAACGTGAAGCAGGGAGCGGCGAGGAATCTTGCGCTCCGGTATGCCACAGGTGAATATATAGCCTATCTTGATTCGGATGACTGGCTTGTGCCTCAGGCGCTTGAGCTTCTCTATGACAAGGCCGCGGAGACAGGGGCAGAGATCGTAGCCTTTCTCTCAAAGGATATTTCGATCGAAGAGCAGGAGCAGAAGGGTGAAGGCATCATACTCGAAGCGGATATTGAAAGCGGCATGGAGGATGTATGTCTTGATATCCGGGACATCACCGACAGGATAGTGCTTTTTTTCAGCGGGATCTCGCAGAGGGGCTGCTGGGATAAGCTTTACAAAAGGGATTTTGTCCTGAAGCATGATCTGAAATATACGGAAGGTATCTTCGATGAGGAGAGTCTTTTTACAATACCGGCTCTTATGCATGTGAAGAGATACTATCTTATGAACAGATATCTGCACAGGTATTCGGATAATCCCATGGGGACCTGCAGCAACCTCTCGCAGAAGCAGGAGCATATACATGACAATGAGATAACCTGGATGCAGGTATATGATGTATTCAGGAGAGAGGGGATGCTTAAAAGGGAGCCGGAGCTTGCGGAGGCGCTTTTTGTGCATAATTATTTTAACAGATCCCTGATGAATAATGACGCCTGCGGGCTGATCTATGATCCTGACGGGATAAGGCATCTTCAGAGGACTGTAAAAAGGCTCTTTCCGCATTACAGGGACAATCCCATCCTTATCAATATGAGGAGCTGGCCCTATATGGAGGAGCTGCTTGATATGAAAACAGATGAGGGGAATATCCGGGAGTTCTACGGTAAGCTCCGTGAATGGGAGAGTATGGTAGGAAACGAGGTTTAGGCCGGTATTTATTTTTTGTGATTATATTTTGGGGGTATTATGGATAATATTAATACATATGATGACGTTGATTCCTGGAATACCATAATCCTGCTGTACAACTCGGCTCTTAAGGAGGTCGGGACCAAGCTGGAGATACTGAATGATGAGTTTCAGCATGTACATCAGTACAATCCCATAGAGCATATCAAATCAAGGATAAAGACTCCTGAGAGCATTGTAAAGAAATTAAAGCGCAGGGGATATGAGGTGTCCGTGAGCAATATGGTCAGGTATGTCAATGATATTGCCGGTGTTCGAATCATATGTTCTTTTACTTCCGATATATACAGGATAGCTGATATGCTGGCCAGGCAGAATGATATCCGTGTTATTTGCATAAAGGATTACATCAAGAATCCCAAGGATTCCGGATACAAAAGCTTCCATATGCTGGTTACTGTCCCTATCTTTCTTTCATATGAGACTATGGAAACCAAGGTTGAGATCCAGATAAGAACTGTTGCCATGGATTTCTGGGCATCTCTGGAGCACAAGATCAATTATAAATATGACGGTACGATGCCGGAGCATATAAAGAGGGAGCTTGGCGAATGCGCCGAGATGGTTTCAGACCTTGATGCAAAGATGATGAGTCTGAACGAAGAGATCAAGGAGAGCGGTCAAAATAATGAGAATATGGTTCAGGCAGTTTAAGGATAATCATATGCTGCGTGATCTTACCGTATCGGATCATGATCAGGATACAAGGACTCACAAGGTGGTCAGGGCTTTGGAAAAGGCCTGCGGCGAAATGGATCTTTCCGTGCCCATCTGGCTTGATATAAATGTAAATGATTTCAAAAGAAATGCAAAATGCCGTTTCGGCCAGGACAGCTTCATAGAGCCGGTTGGCTTTGATTATCTTGAAATGCAGGTCATAGAAGAGGATTATTGATCATTGCCGGTAAATGAGGAGTGCCCCGCATCTGTTTCCAGAATGCGGGGCTATTATGAAAAAATCTGTCCAACTCTCTTTCTATACAGATCATATTACTCTCAATATATGAATAAATAATGAACATCAAGTAAACTCATAGTAAATTTGCACAAAATGCCGGAGCCGAGCGGATCAAATTAGTGCATATTGCACAAAAAATATTGGCCTGACAAAATATTGTGCCGCTTCATTAAATAATTGCAATATATAGACACTAGTGATAAAATAAACCGTTAGTGCGGGAAATCCTGATGCTTTTTTAGGGAGCATATGATTACGGAGGAGCGTGTTTTATGGATAATTTCATGGATAGGCTTGTAGACAGAATGGATGGGCAGGGCCGAAGATACGACGACGATATGTCCATGGATGACAGGGAACCCAGATACTCTTCACCAAGAGGCAGGATGGAGTTCAGCGAGCCGGATGATTATGGATATGGAAGACAGCCAAGGCAGACATCGGCTCCCTCTATAGGAAGAAAAGATCTCGAGGAATTGGGACGTGCGGTGATCTCCGCACAGAAAAAGATTTCCGACGGACAGGGAGATACCCTTGAGGCTGTACACAGAGAAGTGAATGAAGGCTTCAGGGAGCAGGGAAAGAAAATAGATGATAATTCCGATAAGGTGCTTCAGGCTTTACAGGAGCTAAAGTCTGATGTCAAGGCCGGAGCAAGGCCGCAGCAGATGCCTGAGGGACCCAGGGATGACGGGGTCACCAAGGCATATCTTGCGCAGATGCTTGAGCAGAATGCCAATGATGTGGCTGCGAAATCTGCTGATGTCATACATAAGGAAGATGTAAAGCTGTACAAGAATGTACAGGCGATCGTTGAGGAGAATGCGAACCGGATAACAAAGGCCGTGACCGTAGGCGGATCCAAAACCGCTGAGGAGGTGGCACAGACCCTGGGTTCTCTTTCCCAGCTTGACAAGATCAATTCTCTGGAAGCATCACTTGCAGAGACCAAGGAAGAGCTTCTTAACCGTACATCCGGGCTTAAGGCCAAGGTAACGGTTACGATGATATTGAGTATAGTCAATTTTATAGGAGTAGCGGTGCTTGTAGCTATCGCATTCGGCTTTTTATAGAATATGAGTTCAAGAGCAGAAAAGGATCATTATATCATAAACGGCGGTAATCCCCTTTCGGGAGAGGTGGTCATCGGCGGGGCGAAAAATGCTGCGCTTGCCATCATAGCTGCATCTATCATGACTGATGAAACCGTGACGATCGAGAATATCCCCGATGTCAGGGATACCAATGTCATGATGGAGGCGATGGAGGGTATAGGCGTAAAGATCAAAAGAGTTGACCGCCATACCATCGAGGTAAACGGATCCTGTGTGGAAAATGTAAATATCGATACTGAGAATATAAGAAAGATCAGGGCTTCCTATTATCTTCTGGGTGCTCTTCTTGGGAAATACTGTCATGCAGAGGTACCGCTTCCCGGAGGCTGTGATATCGGAAGCCGTCCCATAGACCAGCATGTGAAGGGCTTTAAGGCACTGGGTGCAAAGGTTACTATCGAGCGGGGCATAATGAAGGCCACTGCAGAGAAGCTCAATGCGGCTCATATTTATATGGATGTCGTGACAGTGGGAGCAACGATCAATGTCATGCTGGCTGCCGTGATGGCGGAGGGAAGGACTATCATTGAAAATGCAGCGAAGGAACCACATGTGGTTGATGTCGCCAACTTCCTGAACAGCATGGGAGCCAATATAAAGGGCGCAGGAACCGATGTGATCAGGATAAGAGGAGTTTCCAGACTGCATGCCTGCACATACAGCGTGATCCCGGATCAGATAGAGGCCGGCACCTTCATGTTTGCCGCAGCCATAACCCGGGGAGATATACTGGTAAAGAATGTCATACCCAAGCATCTGGAGTCGATCTCTGCAAAGCTTGAGGAGATCGGATGTGATGTGGAGGAATTCGATGATGCGGTGAGGGTTACGGCAAACGGTATCATCGAAGCGACTCATATAAAGACTCTGCCCTATCCGGGTTATCCCACCGATATGCAGCCTCAGGCGGGAGTGGCGCTTGCCCTTGCAAAGGGAGTCAGCACCATAACCGAGAGCATTTTTGAAAACCGCTTCAGGTATGTGGATGAGCTTACCAGAATGGGAGCGCATATACGTGTCGAGGGAAATACAGCCATAATTGACGGTACAGACGGTCTTACCGGAGCTCATATCTCCGCGCCTGATCTCAGGGCCGGAGCCGCGCTTGCACTGGCTGCCCTGGCAGCAGACGGAACCACTATCATCGATGATGTGCGTTTTATAGAACGCGGATATGAGGATTTTGATCAGAAGATAAGGGATCTCGGCGGCGATATCATCAAGACAGATGATGTAAAGCAGGAGATAAAGAGATCAAAATTCAGAGTGGTATAGATTCACAATATAGCTTCTACATATAATCCATGTTCATGCGAGAGGTCGATATAATGACTTCCGCAGTGAACCATCGGATGAGAAAGATCCAGCTTGTTTATCAATACAATATCCCCCTCAAGTCCATTGGAAAGAAGAACCCTGTTGTTCAGATAGCTGTTTACTATATACTCAAGAAAAGTGAGTATATATTTTGAGTCGTATTTCTGCAGACCTTCGCTCTCGAATATCCCTATCACCTTGAAGGGGCAGAGCGGCCCTCTGTATACACGCGCCGAGGTCATGGCGTCATAAACGTCGGCGATGGATACTATTTTTGCAAAATCATCTATCCTTTCTCCGGTAAGCCCCAGGGGGTAGCCTGAACCGTCGCATCTTTCATGATGCATCAGAGCAGCGTTTTTTATACGTGTATCCAGATCAAAATTCTTGAGGATCTCATAGCCCTCAACCGTATGGGTTTTTATCACCTTATATTCATCATCAGTGAGCTTTGCAGGTTTTCCGAGGATCTGCTCGGGGATCTTGAGCTTGCCTACATCGTGGAGCAGCCCCGCGATGGTAAGCGTATCCACATCCCTGTCGGCCATGCCGAGCCACTGTCCGAAAACATGGCAGATAAGCGCCACATTCATACAATGGGCGAAGGTCGGGTCGTCATACATCCTCATATTGTGGAGCATGTCGAAGATCTGAAGTCCTGAGGGAGTTTTCCGGAGCAGCTTGTCTGTATCCTGCAGCAGGCTGGCTGTATCCACCGTGCTGCCCTTTGAGGAGGTCAGCAGTGTGTTTATCTGTCCCTTGAAGTCGTCTACCACACCCTCAAAGCTGGCCTTGAATTCCCTGTATTCCGGGGAGGCCTTTATCCTCTGGCTGTAGCTCATTTCCTCCATGGGGAGCTGGCCCTCTTCTGTATCAGCAGGGGAATCCTCTTTGACTCTGACCGAAATTATGGAATAAAACTCGAGCTTGGTGATGTTTTTGTCGGTAAGCTCGGTATCCTTTAATAAGACAAGCTGGTTATTATAGGTATATACGTCCTCCGCAACGATCATTCCGGGTATTAAATTCTGTGTGAGGATCCTTGGCATCAAGCTCTCCTGAAATACAATTGTTTTCTGACCAATTAAGTATAAGAAGCTTTTTCATGGATGTCAAACCAATAGACGGAGAGATGCCTGCTCCTGTATTTTATTGTATAATATTTTCATGTCATTTGTTCATCTGCATACCCATACGGAGTACAGTCTCCTCGACGGGTCAAATAAGATAAAGGAATATGTCTCCCGGGTTAAGGAGCTGGGAATGAATGCCGCTGCGATCACGGATCACGGCGTTATGTACGGTGCGATCGATTTCTACAAGGAATGCATCGCCGCCGGGATAAAGCCTGTGATCGGATGCGAGGTCTATGTTGCTCCCGGATCAAGATTTGATAAGGAGACCTCCCACGGTGACGACAGATATTTTCATCTGATCCTCCTGGCGGAAAACAATACGGGATACCGGAATCTCATGAAGATAGTATCCATCGGCTTCACAGAGGGGTATTATTATAAGCCCAGGGTGGACAGGGAGACACTGCGCAGATATCATGAGGGCATCATCTGTTCCTCGGCCTGTCTGGCAGGGGAGGTGGCATCCTGCCTGCAGAAAAGACTCTTTGACAAGGCAGAGCAGGCTGCTTTGGAATATCTGGATATCTTTGGGAGAGGGAATTTCTTTCTCGAGCTGCAGGACCATCTGGACGGAGCGCAGACGCTTGTAAACCAGGGCCTGATCCAGCTCTCCAGAAAGCACGACATACCCCTGATAGCTACAAATGACTGTCATTACACCTATCCTGAAGATGCAAAGCCACATGATATCCTTCTTTGTATACAGACCGGGAAGAAGCTTGATGATGAAGACAGGATGCGTTATACCGGCGGGCAGTACTATGTGAAGAGCGAGGAGGAGATGAGGGAGCTTTTTCCGAATCTTCCGGAGGCTCTGGAGAATACCCAGCTCATAGCCGACAGATGCAGCATAGATATAGAGTTTCATAAAACAAAGCTGCCCCGTTTTGATATTCCCGCAGGCTTCGGCTCCTCCTGGGATTATCTGTGCCATCTGGCATATAAGGGATTATCCGAAAGGTATCCGGATGATGATGGAAGTCTGAGGGAGAGGCTTGATTATGAGCTTTCGATAATCAGAAAAATGGGCTATGTGGATTATTTCCTCATAGTCTGGGATTATATTAATTATTCAAGATCCCATGGGATCCCGGTCGGCCCCGGGAGAGGCTCGGCAGCCGGAGCGGTTCTCTCCTACTGTCTCAGGATAACCGATCTGGATCCGGTGAGGTACAGCCTTCTTTTTGAAAGGTTTCTGAATCCCGAGAGGGTTTCCATGCCCGATATAGACGTTGATTTTGCCTATGAGGGACGGCAGCAGGTCATAGATTATGTAGTTCAGAAATACGGGCGCTCCAGATGCGTCCAGATCATCACCTTCGGTACCCTGCAGGCAAAAGGTGTGATAAGAGACGTCTGCCGTGTGATGGATCTGCCTTATTCAAGGGGAGACCAGCTGGCCAGACTGGTACCCGCGGAGCTCGGAATGACCCTGTCAAAGGCGATGTCGCTGAATAAGGATCTCAAACAGCTTTATGATACCGATCCTGAAGTAAAGAATATCATAGATATGTGCCTCAGGCTTGAGGGTCTCCCTCGTCACAGCTCCATGCATGCAGCAGGCATACTGATCACTCCCGAGGATGCGGATAATTATGTGCCTCTCTCCAGGCAGGGCGGAGGGGAGATAACCACCCAGTATACCATGACTACCCTTGAGGAGCTGGGTCTTCTGAAGATGGACTTTCTGGGGCTGCGCACCCTCACCGTGATCAAGGATGCGGTTGACGCGGCTTTGACCAGAAATCCCGGACTGGAGCTTGATATAAATGCCATAGATCTGGATGACAGGGCTGTTCTCGATTATATAGGAACCGGTGCTACAGAGGGCATATTCCAGCTGGAGTCGGGAGGAATGCAGCTTTTCATGAAAAGGCTCATGCCGAAGTCCTTTGAGGATATCATCGCGGGCATAGCCCTGTACAGACCGGGACCTATGGACTTTATCCCCAAATACATAGCGGGAAAGAATAATGCCGGGAATATCGAATATGATACCAAAGAGCTGGTCCCTATCCTTGAGACGACATACGGATGCATAGTATATCAGGAACAGGTCATGCAGATATTCCAGTCGCTTGCGGGCTATTCTCTGGGGCAGGCAGATAATATACGCCGCGCGATGAGCAAGAAAAAGCAGTATGTGATCGATGAAAACAGACAATCCTTTGTATACGGGGACAAGAAGCAGGATATAGAGGGATGCGTGAATCGGGGCATATCCGAGAAGGCAGCGAACCTTATCTATGATTCCATGAATGACTTTGCGAAATATGCCTTTAATAAAAGCCATTCCGCCTGCTATGCGGTACTTACCATGCAGACAGCATTTTTGAAATATTATTATCCGGTTGAATTCATGGCTGCATTGCTTACGAGCTTTATGGACAGCTCGATGAAGATACCGGAATATATCCTTGTCTGCAGGGAGATGGGGATAGAGATCCTGCCCCCGGACATCAATGAGGGTTATGGTGATTTTACGGCCTCGAAGGGCCGTGCTATCCGCTATGGCATGTCCGCAGTGCGGGGGCTTGGCAGAGCTGTTATCGGTATCATCGTAAGGGAGCGTGAGCTGAACGGAAGATTCAGGGATCTGAGGGATTTCATAGACAGAACGGCCGGTAAGGAGCTGAATAAGCGCGCGGTGGAAAACCTCATCAAAGCAGGAGCGCTCGACAGTCTGCCCGGAAACAGAAGGCAGAAGATGATAGCCTATCCCGGGATCATGGAGGAAGCTGCAAGGGAGAAAAAGGACAATATAGCCGGACAGATGTCTCTTTTTGAGCTTATGGGAGACGGAGAGGGGGCTTCCGTCACAGGCTTCAGCCTGCCGGAGGTGGATGATTTCCCTGATGAGACAAGGCTTTTATTCGAAAAAGAAGTGCTTGGGGTTTATATTTCAGGTCATCCCCTGCAGGCCTATGAGGAGCTCTGGAGGAAGCATATTACCAGAAGGACGACTGATTTTTTGCGTGACGAGGAGGGCAATGCCCCCATAGCCCAGGAGGGAGCGGTCGAGACTGTCGGAGGAGTCATATCGGATATCACCGAAAGAAGGACAAAAAAGGGCGACACCTTTGCGATCCTCATCATCGAGGATCTGGTAGGCTCGGTGCAGGTTTTTGTCTGGCCCGATCTTTACAGAAAGTACAGAGAGCTCCTGACTCCCGATCAAAAGGTATTTGTTACAGGCAGGGTCCGGATCGAGGATGAAAGGGACGGTTCTCTTTCTGCCAATGAGATCATGCTCTTTGATGATATGCCCGTGAAGCTCTATATACGTTTTGAAACTAAAGAAGAGTATGAAGATAATAATAAAAAGCTCATGTCGATACTTAATCTTATGGAGGAAGGACAGGATTCTGTCATAGTTTATCTGAAGCAGACCAGGCAGCAGAAAAAGCTCAGGATAAAAATAATCGCCTCCGGGGCGCTCCTTCCCTTAAGGAAGGAGTTCGGAGACGATAATGTGGTCATAGTCTGAGCCGGGCTCAGAGATACTTTTTCAGTGCATCGACCTTATTGAGAGCCTCCCAGGGAAGCTCCACATCGGTACGTCCGAAATGTCCGTAGGCAGCGGTCTGCTTATATATCGGACGACGAAGATCGAGCATCTTTATGATCCCTGCAGGGCGGAGATCAAAGTTTTCACGGACGATCTCCACAAGCTTTTCATCAGGAAGCTTACCCGTACCTGAGGTATCTACGCTTATGGATGTAGGCTGGGCTACGCCTATGGCATAGGAAAGCTGGATCTCGCATCTGTCTGCAAGGCCTGCAGCCACAAGGTTCTTTGCGACATATCTTGCAGCATAGGCAGCGGAACGGTCAACCTTGGTGCAGTCCTTCCCGGAGAATGCTCCGCCGCCGTGACGGGCATATCCGCCGTAGGTATCCACTATGATCTTCCTGCCGGTAAGACCTGCGTCACCATGAGGGCCGCCTATCACGAACCTGCCGGTGGGATTGATATAGATCTTTGTCTTATCATCTATCATGCCTGCCGGGCAGACAGGATCTATCACATATTTCCTGATATCCTCATGGATCTGCTCCTGAGTAACGTCATCATCATGCTGGGTGGAGATAACTACAGCCTCAAGACGGACAGGCTTGCCGTCCTCGCCGTATTCCACGGACACCTGGCTTTTTCCGTCCGGTCTTAAATACTTCAGAGTTCCGTCTTTTCTTACCTTGGTGAGCTGGAAGCAGAGCTTGTGGGCAAGAGAGATGGGATAGGGCATGTACTCCTCTGTTTCATTGGTAGCATAGCCAAACATCATTCCCTGGTCGCCGGCTCCTGTGTCGAGATCATCCTCAAGGCTTCCGCTCCTTGCTTCGAGAGCCTTGTCCACACCCATGGCGATATCAGCGGACTGCTCGTCGATAGCTGCGAATACCGCGCAGGTATTTCCGTCAAAGCCGTATTCGGACTTCGTATAGCCTATCTCCTTTACGGTATCACGCACGACCTTCTGGATATCCACGTAAGCCTTTGTCGAGATCTCGCCTGTCACAAGGACAAATCCTGTGCAGGTGGCTGTCTCGCAGGCAACACGGCTCATGGGATCCTGTCTCATGCATTCATCGAGGATCGCGTCCGATATGGCATCGCAGACCTTGTCGGGATGGCCTTCGGTAACAGATTCTGAAGTAAATAGTCTTTTTTCCATTCTCTTTTTCCTTTCTGTACAAAATTAAAAGATCCGCCTGAGGCGGACCCGATCATCATAATCAAATCCTCTCATTGTTCGATCACTCGCTCAAGGTTGGCACCTTCCATCCGTACTAGAAAAAAGCCGGTGTCAGGGGTTGCCGTGGCTTCACAGATCCTTTGCATCTCCACCACTCTGAATAAGAAGAACGTCAAATATGAAGTTTTGATTATCTGTGTCAACAAAAAAGATGATATACCATATCTTGTGATAATGCAATAGGAGATTAATTATGGTATCATTTCAAAGGTAGAAAATGATATGCAGCCGCATCATAAGGATAAAGGAGGCAATATGTATACAGACAATAAGATAAGGATAGGCATGAATGAAAAGGGGGAGAATATCTGCATCAATCCCTCCATGAGCTGCAGGCATGGTCTCATAGCCGGAGCCACCGGCTCGGGAAAGACAATCACGTTAAAGGTGCTTGCCGAATCATTTTCCGATATGGGGGTCCCGGTATTTCTCGCTGATGTCAAGGGCGATCTGGCCGGGATGTGCATGCCCGGGGAAGATACAGAGGATATGAGGAGACGGATAGAGAAGTTCGGACTGGCTGATACAGGCTTTGACTATCATGGCTATCCCACCGTTTTCTGGGATATATACGGCAGGAAGGGGACACCGCTCCGGACCACGGTCACGGAAATGGGACCTGACCTTATGGCGACGGTGCTGGGGCTTAATGACCTTCAGACAGCGCTTCTTTCCATTATATACAAGATAGCTGACGATCAGGGACTGCTGCTGATAGATACAAAGGATCTGAAGGCTATCATTAATTATGTATCGGATAATCATAAGACTTTTGAGGAGGATTATGGCAAGATAGCACCTGTATCCCTTGCGGCGATCGTAAGAGAGATAGTTGCGCTCGAGATGAAGGGTGCAGAGCAGTTCTTTGGCGAGCCTGCAGTGAATATAAGGGATTTCTTCAATAACGGACCGGAGGGCAGAGGCGTCATCAATATCCTGGATTCCTCTTCACTGATAAATGATCCGACCCTGTATTCCATGTTCATGATGTACCTGCTGTCGGAGCTTTTTGAGACGCTCCCGGAGGTAGGGGATCAGGCAAAGCCGAAGCTTGTTTTCTTTTTTGACGAGGCCCATCTCCTCTTCAGCGGAGCATCAAAGGATCTTATCTCCAAGATAGAACAGGTGGTGAAGCTTATACGGTCCAAGGGAGTAGGAGTGTATTTTGCCACCCAGAATCCCTCAGACATACCCGACGGAGTCATGAATCAGCTTGGGAATAAGATCGAGCATGCGCTTCATGCCTATACTCCCGCCGAGCAGAAAAAGGTCAGGGCAGCGGCCGAGGGCCTCAGGGCAAATCCCGAATTCAATACATATGAAACACTTATGTCCCTGGGAACAGGTGAAGCTGTGGTCTCCTTCCTTGCAGAGGACGGAGTGCCTGGACTTGCAGAGAAGGTGTCGATACTTCCTCCCCAGAGCCAGATGGGAGAGATAAGCGATGCCACCAGAGAGTCGGAGATAAGGAGCTCCATGGTGTATACAAAATATGCCGAGAGCTACGATCCGGATTCGGCCTATGAATTCCTTAAGAGAAAGGGAATTGAGGATGAGGAGGCCAGGGCTGCCGCAGAGAGGGCAGCTGCTGAGGAAAAAGAAGCTCTTAAGGCACAGCAGGCAGCGGAAAAAGAAGCCCTCAAGGCAAAGGAAAGAGAAGAAAGAGAAGCAGTAAAGGCTGCGGAAAGAGCCGAAAAGGAAGCGCAAAGAGCTAAAGAAAAGGCTGAAAGAGAAGCAGAGCGGGAGAGAGAGAGGGAGAGCAGGAAGGTAAAGACTGCCGCCAGGTCGGTAGGAAATTCTGTAGCAGGCACAGTCGGCAGAGAGGTAGGGAAGTCGGTAGGCTCATCCTTCGGTAAATTCGGAAAGACCCTGGGAGGAAATCTGGGCGCCAGTCTTGGACGGGGGATAATCGGGACTCTTTTCAGGAGCTGATGAAAAAAGGCGGCATCTTTAATATTTCCGTATTATTGCTTTGCGCCATGATATGGGGCTTTGCCTTCTCGGCACAGTCGATCGGGGCAGAGTATGTAGGGCCGTGGACCTTTCTTGCGGCGAGGGCCTGGATAGGCGTAGCGACCTTACTGGTATTTATAGGAATAAGAAAGCTCATCGTGGTCAGAACCGACGAGGGAAGGCTGGCGTATGAGGATGCGCACTCTGCCCCAGGGGCGGCAGGAGGCGGGAGATATGATGACTTAAGATCTGTGATCATCGCGGGAGCTGCCGCAGGAGTCCTGCTCTGCCTTGCGTCAGTCCTGCAGCAGGCGGGGATCGCCTATACCACTGTGGCAAAATCCAGCTTTATCACAGCGATGTATGTTGTGATAGTACCGCTGATCTCCATGCTGTCGGGGAATAAGCCCGGCGGGAAGATCTGGGCTGCCGTGGGACTCAGTGTGGCAGGCCTGTACCTTTTGAGCTTTGCCGGAGGCCCGGAAAGCGTGAATACAGGAGATCTGATGACCTTAGGATGCGCTTTTCTGTTTTCCCTTCAGATCATCTGCATCAATCACTTTGTAAACAGGCTTGACGGACTGCTGCTGTCCTGCAGTGAATTCTTTTTTGAGGCGCTGGTGGCGACTGCGGGGATGCTTTTGTTTGAAAAGCCTTCGATCAGCGCACTGCTCCCTGCAATGACAGCAGTGCTTTATGCAGGAGTTATGAGCAATGGAGTCGCATATACCCTTCAGATAATCGGGCAGAGAGATTTTGATCCTACTGTCGCAAGCCTGTGCATGTGCATGGAGAGTGTATTCGGTGTCTTAGGAGGGTTTATACTGCTGGGACAGACGCTGAGCGCAAGGGAGATCGCGGGCTGCGCGCTTATGTTTTTTTCCATACTGACAGCGGAGCTGCCGGTAAAAAAAAGAAAAAACCACTGCCCAAAGACGGATGGGTATCGTATAAATAGTTAGAAGATGAATCGAAAAAGCATGACAGGACATCACAGAGGTTCTGGAAGTGACAGGAGGCAGGGAAATGCAGGATAACACAGGAAAAAAGCTCAGGAGTCTTTTTGATTATCAAAAATTTGAGAGAGAGCCGGGACTTGGCAGTGTCATAGAGGATACAGTCGGGAGATCTGCGGGCATAAGGAAGCTTTCGGATGATGAACTCGAATTTGCTGCAGGCGGAGTAAATACTGATATTGCTGCTTCACAGAAAAAGCCTGAGCCAAATACAGACTTCAGCATCGGAAATGCATTTTGTCCTACTTGCGGCAGAACGATGAAGGTGAGGATATATTCCGGAAGCAGAGGCTACTGCACCAAGTGCGGTACAGAGATAGACAACGTCTGATCAGGCAAGCTCCGGATGCTCGATCCTTTTTATCTCCTCGGCGCGGGCGATGATCTTTTCCTTCCAGTTATCGTCCTGCGCATCGAGCTGATAGACATTATATCCATATTGTCTTCCGAGTGAGCATACGATGGCCTCGTCGTCGATATGCAGAGATATGTGATATCTGCTCGGAAGCTTCTGAGGCAATATTGTTTTATTGTCTCTTTGTACTTCCTTAAGATGGCGCGTGGCATTTACGATCCCGTCAAATTTCACCCCATACAAACGAAAAAGCGTACGTATATATTTCTCGGTCCGGAATGACGAGGTATATACCCACACATCATAGCCCAGCTCCTGGAGCCTGTTTATAAGCTCCGGAGTGCCGTACCTCAGACGCTCCCGGAAGATCTTATTCAAAGGGAAGATCAGCGGAGGTTCTGTTTTGTGTGTTTCAGGTAGCACAAAAAGCACCTCATCCAAATCGAAGGAGATGCGCATTCTGTTAGCTGATCTGTTCTTCTTCATTCTTTTCCAGTTCCTGTATTTTGTTTTTGACCTCGGTCGCCCATTCAGGAGCCTGGCTGTCGAGATCCGCCTGCTCAAATTCGTAAGCGTGGCTGTGTATCAAAAGGATCATATCCTTATATATATTCAGGGTGGTTTTATACTTATTCTTGATCATTTTTTCCATATGTCTTCTTGAGGAGGAAGAAAGACGTGAAGCTCTCGAGGTACCGGTGATGACACCGGTCAGATTCACATGATATCTTTTGAAGAGCCTCTGTATATGATCAAAGGAATAGTAGCCGGAGGTGTATACCCATATATCATAACCGTTTTTGGCAAGGAAATGACAAAGCGAGGGAATGCCCCTTCTTATCTTTTCCTTATATACCAGGCCGAAAGGGAAACCGAGCGCGCGCTCTGCATCATCCCCGGTTTCGGCACAGAAAACTATCTCATCCAGATCAAGAGTTGCCCGCTTGTCATGGGTCGATTTTTCAAGCATCTGTTTTACATCATTCTCAGTGGTGACATTTACGATCTTTACGGGGATCCTTTTCATACCGACTCTCATGGCCGCCGCCCAGCGGTGGTGACCGTTCAGGAGCATATATCCCTCCGGATACATCTTTTCGATATAGACCGGGTCATCCCAGCCGGCAAATGGATCTGAGCCTCTGTTCAGATTATCGCGCATTTTGTTTTCATAGTCCGAGATTATCCTGAAGCTGGGACCGATCGAAGGAATACTGAATTCATCCTCCGGATTGGGATGCAGATTGGAGCATTTTGCCTTCTTTACAAGCAGGGTCTCCAGAAAACCTGCCTTTAAGGGCATCCTGACACCCTCATATTTCTTTATATCCTCGTATATGGATTCTGTAAATTGAGTATTAGTTCCAGCCAATTAAGCCACCTGCCTTCCTGAACGGATTTAATGAAAAGACTTAAAAATATTTTTGCAAACACCGGGGTATTTGTCAAGAAATGCCGGCCCCGGATGATATGGCTTGAATGCAGATGAAAAAAAGACTAAAATTGAGATGTTCTACATATCCGATGCTGAAAAGCAAAGGATATGTGAAGAAAGACGAGGAGGATGAGCGCATGAGCTTTAAGGATTCAAAGGTAGTGATAATCGGTGCCGGAAATGTAGGTTCTACAACGGCCTATACCATCATAAACCAGGGACTGTGTGAAGAGGTTGTCCTTATAGATGTAAATAAGGATAAGGCGGACGGGGAGGCAATGGATATGCAGCACTCTGTCTTCTTTATGAACAGAAATATAAAGGTGAAATCGGGAGATTATAAGGACTGTGCTGACGCCGATGTGGTCATACTTACAGCCTCGGCTCCCATGCCGAAGGATTCCAATGACAGGCTTAAAATGCTGGAGCCAAGCCTTAAGGTTATCGGAGGGATAGTTGACTCGGTCAGGGATTCCGGCTTTGACGGTATTTACATAGTGGTGTCGAATCCTGTGGATATCATGACATATTATACCTGGAAAAAATCAGGGCTTCCCAAAGAGAGGGTGATCGGAAGCGGGACTACTCTGGACAGCGCCAGACTGTGCTGCGAGCTTTCAAAGCTGTATGACCTCGATGCCAAGAGTGTGGAAGCCTTTGTTATGGGTGAGCACGGTGACAGTGAGATAGTATCATGGAACTCAGCCACCATAGGCGGCAAGAGGATAGATGATGTCATGGAGGACAATGCAGACAGAACAGGAGCTGCTACCAGGGATGGATTAAGAAGCAAGACTGTCCAGGCCGGATGGGAGATCTTCAACCGGAAAGGCAATACATGCTACGGCATAGCAGCCTCCACTTCAGCCATAGTCAAATCCATCCTTTTCAACGAAAACAGGATCTATCCTGTCACAGTGAATCTTGACGGCCAGTATGGGATAGATGGAGTCTTTCTCTCAGTTCCGGCAATAATAGGCAAGAACGGGATAAAGGAAGTGGTGGAGATAAAGCTCGCCCCTGATGAATTAAGGGCATTGCAGGATTCAGCAGCCGTCCTTAAGCCGTTTTACGATAAAATACCTTAAGGCAGAAGAAAATCCATATACACTGCAGTCTATCTTGATGCCCCGCTCACGGGAGGACCGGAGGGCCGGTATGGCCCGGAAGGTTTATGACAGAAAACCTTCATGTTTATGGATAAAATGACGATATAGATTACGGAGTATTTATTCTCCCGGGGTTGCAGGCGGCCTCAAAAGCCTGGCTGTTTGAATTCAGATTTGCGTATTTATATAATGATTTTGCGAAATGTGGTATGTGATACAGACCCTGAAAGGACAGGAGAATAAAGTCGCTGCAGAAGTCATTCGAGATGTTGCAGACGACGGCGAAGATGTATTTGTTTTAAAATATGAGAAGGAGTACAGGATCAAGGGTAACTGGATAAAGGACCTCAACCCTTTTTTTCCTGGATATATCTTTGTGGATATGGAAGAATCCAGGGCAGAATTCTTTGGTCAGCGGCTTCGTAAGATCAGGCACAAGCTCCTGGATGTGGATGGTGTGATCACAGCTATCCGCCCGGAGGAGCAGGATTACCTGATGAGACTCGGTGGAGAAGAGCACATCGTACGCCATTCTGAGGGCTTCAGGGTGGATGACTATATCGTGATCACAGCCGGTCCATTCAAAGGATACAACGGAGAGATCAGAAAGCTTGACCGCCATCACCGGAAGGCAACGATCCTGATACCGCTGTCAGGTCAGGATATAGAAGTAGAGATAAACCTGGAAATAGTCGAGAGCAGAACATTTCAGGAGCTTGGCTCGGAAGAGAAGATAGATCGCCTGCACATGGCAAAAGTCGTGACAGATTAAGAAACTTCAGAACAAAGTGTCGCTGTGAGCGCATGGAGGGACGAGGTAGACAGATCGTAAAGAACAGGGTGGCTTGAAGCAGGCATCATGGCGGAGCTATGGATAAATCTGGAATCATATGACTGCGTCCTGCGTTTGATGTAGGACGTATTATTATGGGGCTGGTATGATACGGTGTGGTAAAGGTGATCACAGCCTAAAACTGTATTTATTTCGAAATAGCGACAGGTACCAAAGAGAGGCTATATTTCGGTGAGTATAAGGAAAGAAGAATCTGTCGCCGATCAAAAACGGAGCAGGTACAGTCTCTGTGGAAGAGAGAAAAAGAGACCGCAGAAGAATGGATGTTGGGTATCTGTTGAGCTTTAGTTATAACAAAACAAAAGATCCCGGAGTTGAGAAAACCAACATAGGGGATAAGACATATATGAGTGGATAGTATAGCACCGAGACGCATTGTCAAGGGGATATGTGAGAATTCAATAATGCAACGGCACTTTGGCAGGCTTATTTGGAGAATAGGTAATGAGTGAAATTATCAGGAAACTTCCGATTGGGGTTCAGGATTTTGAGAAGATAAGAAACGAGGGATTTCTTTATGTTGATAAGACCGAATACATCTATCGCTTAGTGAGAAATGGCGTGCCATATTTCCTCAGCCGTCCAAGACGCTTTGGGAAGAGCCTCTTACTATCTACGCTCAGAGCATACTTTGAAGGCAAGAAGGAGTTGTTTAAGGGGCTTAAGATAGAAGAACTTGAACGTGATAATAAGGATGCCTGGCAGGCATATCCGGTTTTCTATATAGACTTTAATACGAACAATTTCAAGGCTGACAGTGCGTTGGAGGAGGTTTTAGAGGCTCATTTGAGAGAATGGGAGAACGTATACGGCGAAGAGGAGAAGAATACGGGATTACCTGTTAGATTTCAATATCTGATAAAAAGAGCAGCAGAGAAGACCGGAAAACCCGCGGTAGTCCTTGTAGATGAGTATGACAAGCCGCTGCTTGAAGGTGCAGACAATGAGATGATTGAACACAATAAGGCTGTGTTCAAGGGCTTTTTCAGCACGCTAAAAAGTTATGACCGGTATCTTAAGTTTGTATTTATTACTGGTGTAACAAAGTTTAGCAAAGTTAGCATATTCAGCGATCTTAATCAGCTGAGAGATATCTCATTATCTGCTGAGTATTCGCAGATCTGTGGCATCACTGAAGCAGAAATCAAAGATAACTTTGTACCAGAGATACAGGCAATGGCCAAGGTACAGGGTATAGCGGAAGATGAGTGCCTTGCGAAACTTAAAAAGATGTATGACGGCTACCACTTCCACCAGTACGGTGAGGGTGTTTATAATCCGTTCAGCGTGTTGAATGCTCTTGTTGAAAAGGAATTTGGAATGTACTGGTTTTCCACAGGCACGCCAACATTTCTGATTGATAAGCTCAAAGAGTCCGGCTTTGACGCAAAGCAGTTTACAACAGATGATTATTACGAGGATGAGTCATCACTGACGGATTATCGAGTGGATAATGAGAATCCGGTACCGCTCTTTTATCAGACAGGATACCTCACGATCAGGGGATATGATGCGGAGTTTAGAAGTTACGCTTTGGGATATCCTAATGAGGAGGTGCGGTATGGCTTTCTGAAGAGTCTGGCACCTTATTATCTATGTGCTGAGAATAATTCGAGACCATTGGATGTGAGGAACTTCGTAATTGATATAAGAAAAGGGGCGACAGACAGCCTGCGAGACAGGTTTACAGCTCTGTTTGCGAGACTGCCTTATCCAAATGATGAAAAAATTGTAGAGCAGAACTTCCAGAATGTGGTTTATATTGTTTTTATGCTTTTGGGAGAATATACGGTTACAGAACAGCACAGTGCAAAGGGGAGAGCGGATTGCATCGTAGAAACGGATGATTACATCTATATCTTCGAATTTAAGCGGGATTCCACAGCGGATGAAGCCCTTAAGCAGATAGAGGATATGGGATATGCAAAACCCTATGCCGCGGACAAGAGAACGCTCATCAAAATAGGTGCGAATTTTGATTCAAAGGAGAGAAATCTGGATGGGTGGAAGGTTGTATCTGAATAGATGATATGCATTTGTTCAACAGACTTAGGCGACTGAACTGGAATGACGATATAATTCAGGGTGGCAGATGACCACAACTGATATGCTTTCATAAGAATACGGAAAGAATTTGAATAAATAAGCTTAGGAAAAGACGCGATGAGCCGATATATTATATTGATGGATAAAGCGAGGAAGCTATTTGCTAAATAATCTCTGTCCTCTTATAATTTGTTATGTGCGAAGGGACTCGCAACAGGATCCGGCTTATTTATGCAGATTTAAGGCTGTCGCACAGTGCGGCAGTCTTTTTCAGTATTTGGAGTTAATATGTTGGATAAATTTGTGAAGCGTGGATTATCTGGATTCCTATGGACCGGATACGAGGCATCTGCTGAGCTTTAGTTATAACAAAACTAAAGATCCCTGAGACGGGAAAAGCAACATAGGGGATAAGACGATATACGAGGGGATTGTGTAAATCCAAGACGATTTATCAAGGGGATGTTGGAAGGATGGAACGGAGAAGGGGTATGAAGTATCCATTTTATGCGGTTTATGGAGTGAATAAGAACCATTCTGTTGCAATATTGACACGGGAAAAGTGGTTTTAGGACTTAAAGGTGGAGGGATGATGGAACGGAGACGGATACTTCTCAGTTCAGTAAATACAAGGCTTAGAAGACTTTCCAGCCCCAAACTTCCAAAGGTCCCTAACTGAGGTTTTGATAGCGGTTTATCAGTGAAGTCGTTAAAAATGAAGAGCATGTCATCGCGACCATGTTTTTCGTAGAATACAAATTCTAGGAAAAATGATATGCATTCTGTGGTCATCCACAGTGAAGATAAACATATAGACATATGAAAGATTTTGATAACCACAAAGAGAATAATGAAGCGAGTGATGGTGTGAGAAACCCATCGAGCAAATCATCGAGCATCAGCGCAAAACTAAGAGCAGCGGTGCTCGGTCTAACACCGGCAGCTGTGTTCAAGTATACATTAGCACCTCTGTAATCATCGCCTTAGCAGCCACCATCATTTACCACACTGCCACGGATAGCAAGCATGTGAGGATTGATAAGGTTGAGACAAGCAGCGTTGTACATCAGGATTGAGATGGCCACAAGCGGTCTGTATGAAGTGGAAGGAACTGATGGCGCAGCGATTGACGGATGGAGTAGAGTTACATCGGCTGAATCAGAGAATGAACTCATCTTCGCTTACGGGGAGCTGGGAAACATGACGCTTGTGGATGTTGGAGAGAGTGTAAGTTTAGAGGGAAGGTTACATTGTCTGGTGGATGCAGTTCAATACAGTGGACTCAGCGGTGCTGACATGGATATAGATGTAGAGGCGTGCTTAGTGTACAGATCTGCTGAGAACGGAGGCGTGGCTGAGTATAACAAGAGTGCAGCGGCGCTTTGGCAGGCTTATTTGGAGAATAAATGAGAGATGACCACGTGAATAATGATAAATACTTAAGCTACATAGAAGAGCAGTGCATAGGTAAAGAGTTACACTACTACTGCTCTATAAACGCTTTAGAGGGCATAATTTTTAAGCATGAGATATGGCTACGACCTACAAATAAGATGAATGACAGGTTGGAGTCTCTGTTCTACTTTAATCAACTGTATGACAAGCTGAGCAGAATTACATCTCCGATAGAAGAGCATACATGCGAAGAGATTTTTGAAGAGATCATGCTTAAACCTTATATGTACTATCCGTATGCCATGTGTTTCTCACGAGAAGAAGACAATGCTGCGCAGTGGGAACGATATGCTGACGATGGCAGTGGATTCTGCGTTGTGTTTGATACGCTAAAGCTTATGGAACTTTTGGATAATACAGGAGTTATGCTGGCAGCGGTTAACTACGGAGATGTGGATTGGGATAATAACCATCTGCTTAACATGATTATGGAATATGTGAGAAACGAAGCCTCATATTCAGAACCATGGATGAGAAGACAGCTCATAGCGGATATCATGGTATATGCCAGCACATATAAACACAGAAGTTTCAGAACGGAGGCAGAGAGCCGGATTATTAGATTCGGGAATCAGGAAGAGGATGGAATATTGGTTTGCAATGAGAGAATAGGTAAGACCATTGATTCCGTTACAAAGATTAATCTTGTGGAAGTTGCAGAAGTTCGGAAGAGCAGTTTTGAGGGATTGATCAAAGGCGTTGTAATTGGACCGAGGAATGATACTGCTGTAAACGAGGCTGAAGGATATTTGAGCAAAGAGGGTGATCTGATGAGGATTATAGGAAAGGTTAAGAAGTCGGAGTGTCCGTTGAGGTGATTTATAAAAGATGATATGGGATTAGTTCTCTGGTAGCTTACGCAACAGATGACGTATATTACAAAAACGTCTAAGTGTTTTATCTTTTTGTTTTACTACAAAACTATAATTGGATATATAACAATATAGGGGTATAGCTAAAGGTATGGTTTTATACGAGGAGGTAAGACATGATAGATAAAATCAAGCTGATAATAGAGACCGGTGTTCTGACTGATAATCAAGTGAAGATTTTTTTGAGTCTTTGCACAAAAGGCACAAGAGATTATATTGATTCTCACAGTAACCTTACAGTAAGAATGTATGCAGAAGTGATAAAACAGACATTGTTGGATTTAAAGGATGAAGAGGATGCTTTTGAAGAGGTCTTTATGGAAAATGTTGGCGACCTAAATCTTCTTGGCAGAGTTAAGACTGAAGAAGAAAGAGATAAGAAAAAGATTTTAGGACAGATGGCAAGACCGATGCATAACAGCAGGTGGGTTTAAGAATTTAATAGGAACCGTGTATGATACCTTTAGCAATACCGGATCTCTCCGGTAATGAGAGAAAATATTTAAATGAATGCATAGACAGCACATATGTCTCATCAGTAGGTCCGTTCGTGAATCGTTTGGAGGCATTGATTGCTGATATAGCAGGTGCTAAGTATGGTGTGGCTGTATCTTCGGGTACAACAGGCTTACACACAGCTTTAACTGCTTATGGAGTTGGCAGGGATGATATTGTGATCATTCCTTCATTTACGTTTATAGCCACAGCAAATGCCGTATCTCATTGTGGTGCTACTCCATGGCTGATGGATGTGAAAGCGGACTCTTGGTGCATCGATGAAGGGCAGATTGAGGATGAGCTAAATCGGAAGACAGAAGTCAATGATGGTGTGGTAATATACAAAGCGTCCGGTCGAAGAGTAGCCGCAATCATGCCTGTGTATACGTTAGGCAATATACCGGATATGGATAGAATCTGTACCATAGCGAAAGCATTCAACTTGCCAGTTATCGCAGATGCTGCCGCAGCAATTGGTGCCGAGTATAAGAATCGTAAGTGCGGAGAACTGGCTGAATGCACGGTATTCTCCTTTAATGGGAACAAAACCGTTACCTCTGGTGGCGGTGGGGCTGTTGTGGGAAATGATGAGCAGATGATGAAGAAGATTAAGCATCTGTCTACAACGGCGAGAGTTAGTTCTGAGTATGACTTTGATATGGTGGGTTTCAACTATCGTATGACGAATATACAGGCAGCAGTTGGGTGTGCTCAATTAGAACGTGTGGAGAAACTTGTTGATAAGAAGAGATGGATTAGAAGAAGGTACAGAGAGCTGCTGGATGGTGTTCAGGGTATTAGCTTCTTCCCAGAGCCTGTATATTGCAATTCCTCTTGCTGGTTCTCAGGTGTCGTTATTGATGATGCAGACCATGAGAAGGTTAAAGATATCTGCAGCAAGTTGAAGGAATCAGGGATTGAAGCAAGAACATTTTGGAAACCCATACACATGCAGAAACCTTATGAGAATTCTTTAAAAGCTGACACTCTACAGACTACAGACACTTTATGGAGCAAGATACTCACACTACCGTGCTCGACGAACATTACTGACTCAGAAATTGTGACAGTTTCTGATGCATTAAAGAAAGTGCTTTTGAATGAATATTAATGACTATATTATTCCAGAAAATATGCCATTAGTTGAAATTATGAAACGCATAGATGCAAACGCTAAGGGTATTGTATATGTATGTGATTCTAAGGGTGTTCTTCTAGGTGCAGTTACAGACGGTGACATAAGAAGATCAATAATTAGGAATGGTCGTTTAGACGAGAAAGCATCGTCTGTGTTGAACACAAATACCATTACTCTTCGGAAATCAGAAATAAATTCAGCTGAAGCTGTAATGAACGAGAATGTAATACGCTCCGTTCCTATAGTTGATGAGAATAGAAGAATTATTGATATAAAGTTTATTGATGACTATAATGCTACGCCAAAAACAACAAAAAAGATAGATGTTCCAGTTGTGATAATGGCTGGGGGAAAAGGTGTCCGGTTACAGCCATATACGAATATACTTCCCAAGCCTCTTATACCAATAGGTGAGAAGACAATAACGGAACACATCATGGATAGGTTTGAGAATGCGGGTTGTAGAAAATTCAGCATGATAGTCAACTACAAGAAGCATTTTATTAAGGCGTATTTTCGGGATAATGAAGTTAAGCGGGACATAGAGTTTATAGATGAAGATGAGTTCCGTGGAACAGCAGGCGGTTTGCGATTACTGATTGGAAAGTACAGAGATTCGTTCTTTGTCTCCAATTGTGACATCATCATAGAAGGTGATTACTCAGATATATATGAATATCACAAGAAAAGTGGAAGTATAGCAACCGTCGTTTGCGCAGTTAAGAATATGACTCTTCCATATGGTGTGATCTCAACAACTGAATCTGGGAGAATAACAGATATAAAAGAAAAGCCGGATATATCGTCAATCGTAAACACAGGTCTCTACGTCCTTGAACCAGAGTTCCTTGAGAGAATTCCTGATGGTGAAGTGTCGCAGATCACGGATGTATTTCAGAATTGTATCAACGATGGATTAAGAGTAGGTATGTATCCCGTATCAGAAGACAGTTGGATGGATATGGGACAGTTTGATGAACTTAAGAAGATGACGGAGCGGTTAGGAGAATTCACGTGAGTAAGCTGGTTCTGATAGGAGGCGGGGGTCACTGTAAATCAGTTTTAGATGCAGCGCTAAGGATGGGAGTTTTTCAAGAGATAGTGATCCTTGATCCCGGATTAAATGCAGGAAGTAAAGTGATGGGATGTGCCGTCTACGGTGATGATGATAAGCTGGGTGAGTTGAGAGAGAAAGGTTTAGATAATGCGGTCATCACAGTGGGCTGTGTGGGAGATACATTGCTTAGAAGAAAACTTGCTGAAAAGGCTGATGCATATGGCTATTCATATCCAGCTATCATTGATCCATCAGCGGTTGTATCAGAATTTGCCAAGTTAGAGCCGGGAGTATTCGTTGGTAAGAATGCTGTGATTAATGCTGGGGCGCAGATTGGAAGGCATGCAATCATTAATACAGGAGCCATAATAGAGCATAATTGTCACATCGGCGCGTTTACTCATGTTGCAGTAGGTGCCACTGTATGTGGTGATTGCAATATTGAAGAGGATGTTTTTATTGGTGCAGGAGCAACGCTTATTCAAGGATTAACGATTGAAAAAAAACGATTTATTAAGGCAGGCGAGGTAATTGTCAGGTAGATATGAGTATGGGTATGGTTAGTCATGTGTATATCATAGCAGAAGCAGGTGTAAATCATAACGGAAGTATAGAGCTGGCAAAGAAACTGATAGATGCTGCCGCTGAAGCTGGAGCGGATGCTGTAAAGTTTCAAACCTTTGTGCCGGAGAATCTGGTTTCAAGATATGCGGAAAAAGCTGACTATCAAAAAGAGACGACAGATAAGGCGGAAAGCCAGCTTGAAATGCTTCGAAAAGTGATGTTGAAAAAAGAATGGCATCAGGTTCTGATTGATTATGCTGAAGCGAAGGGGATACAGTTCATATCCACACCGTTTGACTTAGAGAGTATAGATTTCTTAGCTACGCTTGACTTACCACTTTACAAAATACCATCCGGTGAGATTACAAACCTCCCATATCTTGAGAAGATAGGTAAGCTTGGAAAGCCTGCAATCCTTTCCACGGGGATGTCAAATATGGATGAGGTTAGAACGGCAGTTGGTATTCTCAAGGAAAATGGATGTCCTAAAGTGTCAGTTCTTCATTGCAATACTCAATATCCCACACCGTTTGAAGATGTGAACTTAAGAGCCATGACCAGCTTAAGGGAAGAACTGAAGTTGGAAGTCGGCTATTCCGATCACACATTAGGTATTGAAGTACCGATTGCAGCGGTTGCTATGGGAGCAACGATAATAGAAAAACACTTCACATTGGATAAAACAATGGAAGGACCAGATCATAAAGCCAGCCTGGAACCGAATGAGCTGATTGCTATGGTAAGAAGTATAAGGAATATTGAGAAGGCTATCGGAACCGGTGATAAAAGAGTTACTGAGTCGGAGCAAGGTAATAAAGATATAGTAAGAAAGAGTATTGTAGCAAAGCGTGATATTAAGAAGGGCGAAGTCCTCACTACTGACAATATCACAGTAAAACGCCCAGGAACAGGAATAAGCCCTATGAGATGGTATGAGGTCATAGGAAAGACAGCGGTTCATGACTTTAAGGAAGATGAGTTGATTGTAATATGAAGCGAATCTGTGTGCTAACTTCAACAAGAGCTGAATATGGCTTACTAAAGCCTTTGATCAGAAAATTGGACAATGACGCAGATTTTGAAGTTCGTAATGCAGTTACGGGCATGCATCTGTCACCGGAGTATGGAATGACGGTTAAAGAGATAGAATCTGATGGTCTTTCAATCGATAAGAAGATAGAGATTCTATTAAGTTCTGATACGCCTGTGGCATTATCAAAAGCCATGGGATTGGCGCTGATTAGTTTTTCTGAGTATTTTGAAGAATTAAAACCCGATGCACTTATTGTTTTAGGAGATAGATTTGAAACCATGGCTGTGTGCTGTGCTGCCATGAATGCACGGATACCGATTTTCCATTTACATGGCGGTGAAGCTACAGAAGGCCTTATTGATGAGGCTGTTCGTCATTCCATTACTAAGATGAGTTATCTGCATTTTGCCAGTACACAGGAGTATCAGCATCGAATAATACAAATGGGAGAGGAACCTGGACGAGTATTCTGTGTGGGAGCAATGGGAGTTGAGAATGCACTGCATACGGAATTGATGTCACGTGGCGAATTGGAGGATAGCTTAGGATTTAAGTTGGGTGATAAGTTTGCAGTAGGTACATTTCATCCGGTTACACTTGAAAACAATACAGCAGAAAAACAGACGCAAGTTCTTCTTGAAGCTATAGAGAGGCATCCAGACATCACATTTCTGTTTACGAAGGCGAATGCGGATACAGATGGACACATAATAAATAAGTTGCTCCAAGAGTATTCAAATAAACATGTCAATCTTTATCTTGTCGATTCACTTGGTATGAAAAGATACCTAAGCACCTTAGGTTATGCGAGATTTGTAATTGGTAATTCTTCAAGTGGATTGATAGAAGTGCCTTCTTTCCACATACCGACGATTGATATAGGTGATAGACAGAAAGGCAGGATTGCAGGAGCAACAGTTATTCACTGCGAATCAGATGTAGATTCGATAGATAAGGCGATTCAAAAGGCTGAAGATGAAGCATTCAGAGAGAGCATTAAAAATGTAGTCAGTCCTTATGGAGATGGAAATACATCAGATAAGATAGTTTCGGTTATACGAGATTATCTCTTAAATAACAAGATTGATATCAAAAAGAAGTTTTATGACATAAGATTCTAAGGTGTGATATGAGAATTTTGTTCATTGGTTGTGTAGAAAGCTCATATAGACTGCTTGAGAAGTTGATAGCAATTCAGGCTGATGTGGTTGGAGTGATTACAAAAGAGGAGTCAAACTTCAATTCAGATTATAGAAATCTCAAACCTTTATGCGAAAAGGCGAGGATTCCTGTTTGTGTCGTTAAAAATATAAATGACGCTGGTAGCATTGAGTTTGTTAAGGATCAAAAACCGGATATTGGGTTTTGCTTTGGCTGGTCACAACTAGTTAGAGGCGAGGTGTTAGATTTATTCCCAGAAGGAATGGTGGGTTTCCATCCAGCGGCACTTCCTAATAACCGTGGCAGACACCCGATTATCTGGGCACTGGTACTCGGATTAACGGAAACGGCATCCACTTTTTTCATGATTAGTGCAGGTGCAGATGAAGGTGATATCATTTCTCAAGTGAATATTCCTATCAATTATGAGGATGATGCACAGAGTCTGTACGATAAGATAATGGATGCTGCTGTTGAGCAGGAAGAAGTGTTTTTAAGGCAGTTTAATGACGGTACTTTGAAAAGAGTTCCACAGGATGTCGCAGCTGGTAACTCTTGGAGAAAACGCGGGAAAGCAGATGGGCAGATAGATTGGAGAATGTCCAGTCGGAGTATTTATAATTTGGTTCGAGCATTGACTAAACCATATATTGGAGCTCACTTTGTATATGATGAAAAAGAGTACAAGGTTTGGAAGGCAAAAGAGATTGACATAGACGGTATGGATAACATCGAACCTGGAAAAGTGATAGCAATAAACGATGGCGGGACCATTGATGTAAAGACAGGTGAAGGTGGGGTTAGACTCTTAGATTTTGATGAAATTGAGATAAACGAGGGAGAATATATCTTATGAATATATTGGTAGTTTCTCCGCATCCTGATGACGAAACGCTTGGAGCTGGTGGTACGTTATTAAAAATGAAAAAGAAAGGTCATAAGATTTTTTGGCTTAATGTAACGGATGTTACAGAGGAACTAGGCTGGAGCAAGGATTTTATAGAACATCGGAAAGAACAGATTAAATCTGTTAGGAAGTTTTATGGTTTTGATGGGTTTTATAATCTTGCGTTCCAGGCTTCTAAATTATCGCAAACAGATGAGGGTGGGGTTATTGCTTCCATCAAAAAGGTTTATGAAGAAGTAAAGCCTGAGTGGATCATTATTCCTGGACAATATGATGCTCATTCGGATCATAGGGGGGTGTATAACTGCTGTATGGCGGCGGCAAAGGCATTTAGGGCGCCATACATAAAGCGAATTACAACTATGGAAATAATTTCTGAAACTGATAACGGTTTTCAGGAGACTAAATTTTATCCCAATTTGTATGTTGATATCAGTGATGAAATTGAAGACAAAATAAAAGCTGTGAAAATATATGATACAGAGATAGAGGACGACCCGTTTCCGAGAAGTATCGGAAATATTAAGGCATTAGCACAAAACAGAGGGGCGTCATGTAATTGTTTATATGCTGAAGCATTTTGCGTAGTTAGGATAATTGAATGAGACTTATAGCAATCATTCCGGCGAGAAGCGGTTCAAAAGGCCTTCCCGACAAGAATATTAAAGATTTATGCGGGAAGCCATTGCTTGCATATACTGTTGAAGCTGCATTAAGAGCGAATGTGTTTGATGAAATAATGGTATCGACCGATTCGGAGCGTTATGCCAAGATAGCGGAAAAATATGGAGCTAGGGTACCATTTCTTAGGAGCGTAGAAAACTCCAATGATAATGCTAGCTCTTGGGATACAGTATATGAAGTGATAGAGAACTATGAAAGAATGAATATAAAGTTCGATGCATTTATGCTCTTACAGCCAACTTCTCCATTGCGAGATGAAAAGGATATTATTGGAGCAATCGACGAGTATATAGAGAAAAAGGCAAATACAGTAGTTTCCGTGTGTGAGGCAGAACATACGCCGATATATATGAATACTCTTCCTGAATCGTTAAGCATGGACGGTTTTTTTGGAGAACATAAATGGACTAGAAGACAGGATTTGCCTACATATTACAGACTGAATGGAGCAATATATATGTCTGACATAAAGAGCTTTATGCTGTATAGAGATATCTATAGGAATAATTGCTTCGCTTATGTTATGGATAACATAAAATCCGTTGATATAGATACGCACTTGGATTTTATGTATGTTGAATCGATATTAATGAATTGTGGTGGGATATTATGAGATATTCGTTGTGTGATGATTTTATGAACTCAAAGAAAGTACTATATCATTTTTTTGACCATGCCAGTGATTATATGGCAGGAAAAAGGGACTTCTTTCCTCATGCGGTTGAAGTGCATCCTACGGCAAAGTGTAATCACGAATGTATTCATTGTTCTTATAAAGAAAGAAATGAAAATAGAGCAGAGTTGGATAAAGAAACTTTTGACAGATTGATTGAATCAATGATCTATATGAAGGTCAGTGGAGTTTTTTTTAGTGGCGGTGGTGAACCGTGCATATATCCACATCTTAAAGAAGGAATATTAAAACTATCAGAAAATGGAATTGAAACAGCGATAATTACTAATGGATCATTATTTGAACGTATGGGGATTATTGATATAGCTGACAAGTTGAATTATATAGCGGTATCAGTTCCAAGTGTGACAGAAGAGAATTTTCAAAGAATAACAGGGAAACAGTATGTAGATAGGATATTAACTCTTCCTAAAAATATAAGGAAAAAGCATGGTGAGAACTCTCCGATTATAGGAACCAGAGTTGTAATAACAAATATCATAGTGAGGGAAGTTCCGCTAATTCTTAAAACACTCAAGGAATGCGGGTATGATTACGCAAACTTCAAAATTGTAAGAGATTATGAGGGGCGTGGATTGGGTGTTGATAAGGATGCGGAAGATAGGTTGAAAATAGATGTCGAACAGCTTATTCAGCAAGGTGAGATTAGCAGTGCATACACAAACTTGGATAGAATATTTAACTATAGAAAACCTTATGATGCAGTAGGGGCATGTCATATTAATCAGCTTGGCATGCTTGCTGCAATTACTCCGGAGGGGGAGGTTTACCACAACATATCAGAGATAGGGAAAAACGAATACATCATAGGTAATCTACATAAGAAACCGCTTGAGAAAATCTGGAATAGTGAAAGACATAATGAAGTTAAGAAGCAGTCAGATAAAGATTGGTTAGACGGCAAGTGTAAAGATTGTAGATCGATAGGTTTTAATCAGAGGATTAATGAAGTGATTGCCGGGATGCCTAAGGAAAGGGATCCCTTTGTATAAGGAGAGTTTATGAGAAAAAATCCGTTTGTGCCGATATATAGAGCTACAAATCGAGGAAATAATAGACAAAAGTATGAGAGACTACTACAAAATGAGGAGGCACTCCCAGAATATTTAGATGTGGAACTATCTAACCTTTGTAATTATAATTGTAGATTCTGTCCTACAGGAACTGGAGTTATGAAGCGAATGAAGGGGATGATGTCGGACATCGTAGCAGATGCAATAGCAGATAATGTAAGAAAGTATCACATAAAAGCAGTCAGGTTCATACGATGGGGTGAGCCCACAATACACCCAGAGTATATTTCAATTATTAGAAAAATTAAAAACGCCGGGGCGCTTACTCATATTAATACCAATGGGTCTCTACTAAGTGAAGATGCGATTAGGGAATTGTTAGACATACACTTGGACAGCATTAAGTTTTCTTTTCAGGGGGCAGATGAGGGAACATATAATGAAATGCGACAGGGCGGAGATTATCATCGTCTGTTGTCTATCATAAAGAAGTTTTATGAAATGCGAGGAGATAGAGAATATCCATATATTCAAATTTCGACAACACTTACAAATGAAAGTGAGGAGCAGGTGCAAAGTTTTGTAAGTGATATAGAAAACTATTGTGATTACTACAATATTGGGTATACGATGCTCAGACATTTGAATGTGGATGCAATGAATATTAGCTCGGTTGAAAAAGAAAAAGTACGTCGACTAAAAGAGCGTGAGGCAAATTTGGAAAGAATCCCGGTATGCTCTGAAGCGTTTGACAAGGCATCGATTAATTGGAATGGTGATGTAACACTATGTTGTGCGGACTATGACAACTTTATGATAGTAGGTAATATAATGGATAATGATTTGGTGAAAATCTATAATAGTAATGCTGCAAAAGTTTATAGAGAAGTAATTGCTAATATGCAATATGACAAAATTGAGTGTTGCAGAAATTGCTATGAAACCGTTCCTTTTGAGGTGTAAGTTAATACTAAGAAGAAGGAGTTTGACTATGAGATATTGCAAAAAGTGTGTTATGCCAGACACAAGACCTGGGATTAAGTTCAATTCAGAAGGCGTGTGTAGTGCGTGTATTGCTCATGAGACCAAGGCAAAAGTAGATTATGATAAACGTTTTGAAGAACTTAAGACAATATGCGATAAATACAGAGGCATGAATGGCGCTGGATTTGATTGCGCAATAGCTGTAAGCGGCGGAAAGGACAGTCATTTTCAGGTTCATGTTATGAAAGAACTTATGCATATGAATCCAGTTCTTTTTTCTGTTGAAGATAATCTTACTATGACAGAAGCTGGAAAGCATAATTTGAGGAACATATCTGAAGAATTTGGGTGTCCAATAATTGCATTAAAGCCGAATATAAAACTGCAAAAAAAACTATGTCGAGAAACTTTCGAACGATATGGAAAGCCCACTTGGTACTTGGATAGATTGATATATACATATCCGCTCCAAATGGCCATACGCTTTAATACGCCGTTACTAGTCTACGGAGAAAATGTTAGTTACGAATATGGTGGAGAGGATGCAAAAGAAACATACTCAGCGCGTGAAATATTAAAAAATGGAGTGGCATCCGATATTTCAAGAGATGAACTGTTATCGTATGGTTGCGTTGATGAAGAGCTTTCGTTTATTGATGCACCTTTAAAGGAAGAAATAGATAAGTTAGATCCGATATACTTGAGCTATTTTATTAAATGGAACAGTGTTACTAATTATGCATTTGCGAAAAAACGCGGATTCCATGATTTGACTGGTGAATGGAATCGTACAATGTGTGCAGAAAATTTTGACCAAGTCGATAGTTATGGGTATCTTGTTCATGCGTGGATGAAATATCCGAAGTTTGGGCATGCGTGTGCTACAGATTATGCATCGAGGTTTGTCCGATATGGATTGATGAGCCGAGATGAAGCTATAAAGTTAGTAAAGGAAAAAGATGCGAAACTTGATCCTAATTGTGTAAGAGATTTTTGTGAATTCTGCGGTTATAGTGAAAGTGAGTTTTGGGAAATAGTTGACAGGTTTTATAATGCGGAATTGTTTAATAAAAATGAATTTAATGAGTGGGTTCTTAAGGAAGAAATATTGTAGTCGAAGGGGGAAATATGCTTAAAACGGAACAGCAACTTCAAAATGATCACATGAATGATTTTTATCTTCACGAAGTAAAAGAAAAAGAGAATTTTAAGATGCTTAAAGGCCTCATAGAAAATAAAATACGTTCCGGCAAAGTTCAGAGAATATGTGATGTGGGATGTGCGACGTGAGATTTGATTGCGTACTTAAAAAGAGAGTTTGGGGACATTGATATCAATTATACAGGTGTGGATGTCAGTGAGAAGTTGCTTGACGAAGCAAAAAATAGATTGCCAGATATTGAGTTCATAAGAGGAGACATTATTGACGGTATTTCGATTAAAGAATCCGATATAGTTCTATTCTTTGGAGTTATATCTTTCTTTGATAATGTGGAAACTGTTTTTGAAAATCTATTTCGGCTCAGTAGCAGAAATGGGGGGGTATATGTGTTCGCTCCATTCAATAAATACGGATATAAAGTAAAGTATGAGTACACACATATTAATGAGGGAGAACGCATAACAGATATAGAGTATACGCATTCAATAAGTGAAATTTCCGACTGGTTAGATAAAAAAGGTGTGGAATATTTTTGGCATAAGTTTGATATTTCAATAGATATTGCTAAAAGCGAAAGTTCATATCCTATTCGTGTTTGGACAGAGAAAATGTATAACGGAGAAAGAATTCAGAGAGATATGATTGACAGGATAGAAGAGCAGTATCTTTTGGAAATACTGATGTAAAGATGATAGGTGTTGCATTGCATTAGCAGACAAGAAAACTGGAGGCGACTTGCCTCAATACGGATAGTTATAATCTATTGTTAAGGGGATATATATGAGAACTGTTTTATTTAAAGCGTCATCCACGTTTATTAACTTTACTGCGATGGTAATGGAGGAACTGTATTTTAGTGAATGCCATAGGATTCTGGTTTTAAGCCATGAGATATATCAAGGATATAAAGAAGAGGTTGTTAGTTTAGGCTTTTTTGATGAAGTACATGTCATATACGAAGGTGATAAAAGTTTAAATGCTGTAGAGCATACACTAGACAACTTATTTGATCAACTGCCTACGATTGATGATTACTTCATGAACACTTTCAGTGATTGTTATAGTATTGCGATTGCGTACAAGTTAATGGGCAAGGCAAAGCTCCACTTGTATCCTGAAGGTGGATCGTGCATAAGGATCGATAAGGTCTTAGAGTGGCTGATGACAAAAAGTGATACATACAGCAAGGATCCTGTTAGAAAAGTTTTTTTTGAAAAATATCCATTGGATCTTTCGATTTTTGATTATTCATGGGTTTATGATAGTAATACCCCACAAGGGGAGTTGGATGATAGAAAAAGAGTAATTGAAATAAGAGAACTTGAAAACAAAAACAATTACGGGGAGATACTAAAAAGATTAAATGCCTTGTTTAAATATAGTTCGGTTGATGATATTGAAGTATGTTTGTTGGATACTTTTGAACCACAAGATGACGCGATCGAATATTCCATTGAAAAAGAAATATTGGATGTGTTGTTTAGGAAGATTAGACATTACGGGTTCTATGTAAAGCCAAGATATCCAGGTGCAAGGATGCTTCCGTACGCTAAGTTTAAATATGGAGAGTATGGGGTTAAAGTATTAGATGCCGCAGATGTTCCGTGGGAGTTGATCTTTTTGAATATTTTGGCATCAAAATCACGAGAGCTAACGATAATAACGCTTCAATTGGAAGGTACATATATTATGACATCGTTAGCTATGGTGCCTACGGATTTTCAACTAAATATCGTAACATTAAATAAAATCGAATTCCCGTATTACAATAAATATTTTAAGGCATCATATGATTTGAACTATGAATATTTTAGTCAAGCAATAAAAAAAGAGAATGTAAAAACAATAATGCCAGAAGATATTAATGCGCTTGCAAAGATTGATTTGTTCAGTGGGGAGATTAGTAATAGTTCAAGCTTGAATGATATAAAGTTGCCTCCAGAAAGCAGATATTTTAGCAGAATGGGTAATTTAGTAACAGAATCGGTTTTATTTGATGAAGATATCACATTCATAGCTAAATCGTATATTAATTTTATCGAAGATAGTATATCGGTATGTTTTGAAATTGATAGAACAGTAGAATCTAACAAACTGATCTGGAAGCCTTCAGCAAATGGAATTTTTACTAGAATTGAGAATATAAAGGCTGTTCTGTATGATTCGAATGGTATTGAGCATGAATATAGTTTAGGTGATAAAGACATTCAAGATGGTGAAATCAGATTTGAAACAGCGCATAGTGGGCTTTGTAAAAAACTAGTAATTACCGGCAATGCGTTTATTTATAAAAAAGTATGCAATCTTTATGATGAGTTTTATATTCTGAAATGGCAGGAAGCTTTCTGGAGAAAGATGTATGTACTAAAAGATAAGCTAGAGTCTTTAAAAAAATCTAAATTCGTCGAGTCAAATGAGATGGTATGGATTTATGGATGGACAGACATGGGGATAAAACTTGGCAATCTATTGAAAGACATAGGAGTACAAGTAGTATATGTAAGTACTTATGGCAACGAAGGGTATTATGACGGAAGAAGTGATATAACGATTGCTCAGGCATCTGAGTTGTATGGCTTTCCAAATAGAATTGTTGTAATTCCGTTGCGTTCTTATGAAGTAATTATGACATCCTTAAAAAATGAATATAAGAATGTAGCTTTAAAAGTTGAGACGTTCTTGAATATGATGATGTCATATGTGAATTCATAATCAAATTCGAGTTTGGTGCCGATTATGAGATTTGAATAATAGACGAGGTTATAAAAATGAATTGTATAAATATGGAGCATATTTCATATTCGTGTACGGGCAAAGAATTGTGGTTTGTTCTGGGAACGATTAATGCTGTCGCCAAAGTTAATGTAGAGGACAGAACGATAGAGTTGGAAAGAATGCTGCCTTCAATCAGCGGAAAATTTGAAGAACACCGTGCGGTCATAAAAAACGATAATTCTTTGTATGTAATACCGTTTAATGCAGCAAGTATTGTCGTGTATTCTGGTGACAATGAAATTAGACTTATTAATTTAAATGAGAATGGTGATATTAAAGCTGTAGGTGGTTTTATAAGAAACCAGCATATGTATATGTTTGGTTCCAGTGATATCATTTATAAAGTTGATTTAGATAACGGAGAACATAATAAGATAGATTGTCGTAGTATGGCAGATAAGAATCATTTTTCTGATTTCTTTTGGACGGACTATACCCTGAATGAGTTAGATGCTTACTTACCACTATCAGGAAGTAATGGAGTGATTCGTCTGGATGCTAATGATGGAGTTTCATTCATAAGCCTCGGTGAGAAAAGAGAAAAATGGGCCAATGATAACATTATATTGAAAGATCAGAAGTTTTATGCCTTATACAAGGATGAAGAAGGACGGTATTATTCCAGTATTTATGCATTAAATGGTGAAACTATTAATAGGAATGAGGTCATCATTGATAGGGATATAGATATTTATCCATATACAAAGGCGTATATGCATAATGATCAATGGCTTATCCTCCCATATAGATATACAAATGTTTCCAGAGTGAGTGTTAAGGGGGGAGTAGTAAAAGATCTTGAGTATAAAAAGGTTAATGAGGGCGACGTGAAAAGGCTTTTTAATGCGTATAGCATTATTGATGGAATCCTGTATTCAGTAGACCATCTGTCAGGAAATCTTTTGTCTGTGAACTTGGAATCTATGAAGACAGAGGTTGTAGAATTATCTATGCCGGAAAAGAGTAATAACTATCTACGGAATTTGACAGAGGGGCATACCTCAGTATTTACAAGTGAATTAGAACGGTTTTTAACACTTGGTGATTTCATGAACTATGTTGCAAATTAAACTCTGGTCAGGATGATACGACAACAATCCTGACTTAAGCATATAAAAAAGCAAAAAACGATAAATCTATTGTAAAGGACAGGGAGGAAACCATGAGTTCAACAAAAAAAACAATTCCGCTATTTAAGGTGTACATGTCTGAGGATGTCGATAAGCCTTTGCTTGAGACTATTCATAGTGGATGGATCGGTGAAGGACCGAAAGTAGAAGAATTTGAAAATGATCTGAAGGAATACTTCAAAAATCCTTATGTTGTTACAGTCAATAATGGTACAGCTGCATTGCATCTTGCTTATCACATGTCCTTATACCCGGACACACCAAAAACTGCGCATGTTAATACAGATGCAGAAATAATCACAACAGCCATTACTTGCACTGCAACAAATACCCCGATTATTGCGAACGGTGCAAGGATAGTATGGGCTGATGCTGATCCTTTGACAGGTAATTTGGATCCTGTGGATGTCGAGAGAAAGATTACAAAGAATACAAAGGCAATTGTAATGGTTCATTGGGGAGGTAATCCATGTTTAATTGATGAGATAAACGAAATCGCCCATAAGTATGGAATCAAAACAGTTGAAGATAATGCGCATGGAATAGCGATGAGATATAAGGGAAAGCCTTGTGGTAGTGACAGCGACTATACTTGTATTTCACTGCAGGCTATTAAGAATATTACCAGCATAGATGGAGGAATTCTTATGACAAAAGACAAGAGTTCCTATGAGAGAGCTATGCTGCTCAGATGGTATGGAATAGACAGAACAAGACGAGAGGGTGTTGATCTTAGGTGTGAGATAGATGTATCTGAAGCCGGATATAAATTTCATATGAATGATATTTGCGCGCTTGTGGGTAATGCAAATTTCAAGCATATGAATGAGATCGTTAGTATTAATCGTGATAATGCTGCATTCTATAATAAAGTATTTGCAGACTGCGATAAGATCACCCTGACCCCGGAGAACCCTGACGGAGAAGCTTCATATTGGTTGTATACATTCCATGTGAACAATAGGGATGAGGTAATGAAGCAGCTTAACGAATCAGGTATTATGGCGTCTAAGGTACACGCAAGGAATGATACACATTCTATGTTTAATGAATACAGAACTGAACTGCCTGGAGCGGAAAAATTCAATGCAACACATCTTTGCATCCCAGTAGGCTGGTGGGTTACTAAAGAGGATAGAGAGTATATTGCAGACACTGTTCTTAAGGTTGTTGGGAAGTATGCATAGTTGTTTTTAATGAGGCTTCTGATTTATAGATGGATCATAAGAAGAAACGGATTGTCATATGGGGGATAGGCAAATACGGCAGATTCCTACACAGACTAATCACGGATACATATTCTGATAGATATAGTGTAATAGGCTTTGCTGACAGGAAATATGAAGTTTTGAATTCATCAAATTCAGCTGATGTTGGAGAGATGGAAAAGAAAAGAATTCTTGGTTACAGCGAGCTTAAGTATCTGACTGATGAAGGCTGTATCGATGGTGTTGTGATTGGAATTCTAGACTTGATGGAAAGGAAGAAGGTAGAAGATCTTCTTTCTGTTATGGGAATTCAAGTTTTAGACTCCCGATGTCTTGGATTGGTGTCTGCATCCCAAATATGCGATAAAAGGACGAATTGCATATTCAACGAAACGAATATTAATATATATGCACTGAGTGATGTTAATATTGTCTCATTCGCTGATTGGAATGAGGACGCATCTATCTCATATGCGTGTGATGATTCTGGGAATATAATTCTGGAGTCGGATCGGTATTTGGGACTAAGTAATCATCCTTTATACAACATTGGGATGGTAGAAAGACAAAACACAAAGACAACTCAATTTATCGACAAAGCGGTGTCACTTCTGACTTGGGGATCCGATTTTAATTATGGGCATTTTATTTTTTCGTGCTTAAGTAAGATCCATGTTCTTGAGAATAATAACTATGATGGATGTTATTTGATATATGACAAACCATTTATCAGGGAATGGATAAATATCGTATGCAGATCATATCAAATATCAGAAGATAGATTTGTTTGGATTAAGCCAGAAAAAGCAGAATTGATAATGCATATTGGTGAGTTTTACTGCACGGATAATATTATTGATTCCGGAAAGATAAATGCTGAAATTCTTAATGAGATAGCCGAAAAGATATTATTGAATGGCATATGTAATGATCGAGATAAATCGAAGAGGCTTTATCTAAAAAGAGCCGGTAGCCGAAAACTAATCGGTGGAGAGGAATTACTGGAGCAATATGGGTTTGAAGTTTTCAGACCAGAAGAATACAGCATAGAGGATCAAATACGGACTATCCATTCAGCTGATATTGTTGCGGCCGAACACGGAGCAGCTGTCGCTAACTGTTTATTTATGAAAAAGGGGAGTGCTCTTATTGAGACTTTTGGCGCAGGGTTTGTAGATGCTTTTTTCGTAGAAATGGCCAAGGTAAGAGGAGTGCGGTATCGCATGCTGGTTTCACAAAAAGAATATGGTGATTATAACTTTGAAGATGATTATGGTATAAACCCATCATTGCTACAGATGACGATTGAGGAGATTCTTTAATGATAAAAGCCTTAGTATATGGAGCGGGTAATAATTGCGAAGCTCTTCTTTCGAATAAGGACAAGCTTGTTGATATTGAAATTGTTGGAATAGTGGACAGGAACAAAGCAGGGGATGAGATTGAAGGAATAAAAATATTTCCTATAGATAGTATTGCCGATTTCGAGATTGATCAGATAATTATAACACCCAAGAATAATTCAGCCATCGTAACAGATTTGGAGGAAAAGTACAGTGTAAAAAGGGAAGATATGATTTGTCCAGGAGATATTAATAGCAAATATATTCTTCCATATATTAAAGAAACGAAAAATGTATTTTTGACTATAGGTAAATATGGAACCTGCTTTGAATATGTATTCAGACCGCTTGAAGAAAAGGGAGTAGTTTCGTTTCTTCGTCTTTTAGATGCTGAAGAAAACGTATGTATCGGATGCGGAGATGAATATAAAAGACTGATAATTGTATTGAGCGATGACGTTATTTGCTTTGAAAAAAACAATACTATTTCGTTTATAAAAGAGAAATTTGTTGGCACTGAGTTTTTTGTCTGGTTTTGTAACCCATGTGATGATATCAGGTTTGGAATTCCTGAGCTGATGCATGAGTATGGGGGAATGGCTGAAGTAAGAAAAAGATTTGAATATTGTTACACGTACCATAAAGCAGATGCTATTCGATATGGCTTATATTATTATCCTCAATTTTTTTCAGATTATAAGAAAGAGCATTTCGAAAAGAAGCCTACATCGGATGTGTTTTTTATTGGCAATGCAAAGAAAAGACTTTCTATGATTCATGATGCTTACAAGTTGTTCACGAAAGCAGGAGTAACATGCGCCTTTTATGTCTTTGGCGTACCGGAAGAAGACCGTATATCAGGTGAAGGTATATATTATTTAAGCCAGTATATGGACTATGAAAAAACACTAGAGCTACTTTCGGATTGCAGATGTTTACTTGAAATATGTGAAGAAGGCGACGAAACCTCATATAGGTATGCGGAGTCGGTTGTATTAAACAAAAAGATAATTGTTAATGATCCTGATGTCAGATATAAGAAGTATTATAATCCACAAAACGTATTTATATATAGGGATGTCTTAGACATAGATCCTGAATGGATAAAGGGAGATTTGGTGGATTATGGATATGAGGGCGATTTCGAGACAGAGTACTATTTTGATAAGATGATTGGAGCGTTGAAAAGTTGAGAAATATAGTGTTAGTTCATCTGGAGAGCTTAAATACTCTTAATTACAGACTGAACAAAGAGTATTTTCCGATAATACAGCATATAGAGAGTCAATCAGTTTCTTTCTCGAAGTATTATTCTACTGCAACATCTACTCTTATGGTTCTTGGAGATATTGCATATGGGCGAGAGTATATAAATGAACCTTTTAGAGCTATGGATTGGAAAAGAGAGTGCCCCGTAGCAAATGATTCAATTTTTGATAGATTAGAACATATGGGGTATAGCGTTTCGGCATTAGATTTTCCGCCGAATGGTGTTGATGTGGGTTGTATGAATGATAATGATTTTATTGGGAAAAAAACTCGATTGGAGGAGTTCCGCTCAATAGAGGATTATCATGTGAGGATAAACTCTGTCCTTAGCGGAGATAAGCCATTTGTATTATGGCTTTGCAACTTTATAAGTCATATTGACTTCAACCAATATGCTTCGACTAAAAATGATGGACTATCTCGTTGGAGCGAAGGGTATAAAGCTTTTGACAAGGAAATTGCGTATATATGGGATTTGTTATCGGATCAAGGATTGTTAGAGAATACGAGTGTGGTTTTTTATGGGGATCATGGAGATGATATTTATTCGCACGGCATGTGTGGAGGGCTTACGCATGCAATCTTGCCATATGAACACATGATTCATACCCCCTTGTTTATATATGATTGTCGATTTGCGGCAGAAAACATAGATAGTGTGATTTCGTCAAAAGACATAGGGGATATTATTATATCTATTATAGAGAGTGAAGCAAAGGGTGAGAATGATAGTTTTTCAACGATGATAAACTATCCCAAAGCTGAATATGCTTATGCCAGAAATATGTTCGCAGGACAGAGAGTTAGAGAAAAGTCTTTCGATAAAGGTTATTCTGTGACAGATGGGGAATATCAACTTGTAGTAAGCAGCAAAGGATTAGCTATGTACAAGACAGATATGGATCCTATGTGTCATAACAATTTATTAAGGTACTTTGAAATCTTAGACAATAATTCCTTACAGAAAAAGAATGTTCCATTTAGGTTTCATTTCAAATACCTTATGGACAATGGAGCTTATGACATAATAATTAGAGAGTATCAAGTCCTTTTGCCTCTATTGAAGGACTATGTAGATTTCATTTATAAAAAGGGCGGATGTGAAAACAGAGAGTATGAGATGAGTTTTAATCGTGTGTCCAGCATTGTAAATAATCTTGACGTGGCAGAGAATGACGAATACCCTGAGTTCGATTTATTCCAGACATATTTTGCTGATAAAAAAGTAATCCTATATGGTGCGGGTAACTATGGAAGATACTGCTTTGATAAGATAAAGGACAAATGTAATGTCGTTGCTTGGGTAGATAAAGATTATAAAAACATACACGATATTTCAAATTATATGGTGACATCTCCAGATTCTCTTAATGGAATGGAGTATGATGTGTTTTATATTGCCCTTACAAGCGGGAAATTAATGCAGGAAGTATACAATGAGGCAGTTCAAAAAGGTATAGATAGGGACAAAATCATTTGATATGGGCTTTTATATTAAATCATCAAAGTTTCATGAGGGAAAACATAAGCTAGTAAAAAAAAAGATTGTTGTAGTTGCCTGTTTATATTATGAAAGCAACCTCAAATATTATTGTAAATATTTAAAGAGAATTCCGGATTATATCGATTTACTAATCATTTCTTCAAAAAAAAGTGTGCTCAAAGAATCTGCAAGTATATTAGATTCTGAAAAACACAATATTAAATACATTGAAAAGAAAAACAGAGGAAGAGATGTTAGCGCGCTACTTGTAGTTGCAAGAAAATATATATCTGAATACGATTATTTTTGTTTTATACATGATAAGTCTCCAAACCATGAGTATTTATCAGAGGACATAGGATTATGGGTTGACAACATTTGGGATAGCATGCTGGCATCTGAGTGTTATATAGAAAACGTTATTCAACTGTTTGAAGAGAATGAAAAACTTGGTGCAGTATTTCCACCTGGACCCATTGGAGAATCATTAAGACCTTGGTTTGAAGATTCTTGGTTTTCAAATTATACAAACACAGTTATGTTAGCTGAAAAGCTTGGATTATCTGTTCCGATTGAAAGAAGAGACTTTGTTGTCAGTTTGGGAACAGTCCTTTGGGGAAGAACGATAGCATTTGATAAGCTTTTTTCTATTGATTGGGCCTATACTGATTTCCTAGATGAACCGCTTCCCGCTGATGGTACAGTAAGTCATGCAATAGAGAGGATATTACATTACGTGGTAATCGATGCAGGATACGAGACTTCATACATTACGAATGAGAATTGCGCTGCGTTGCTTCTTGACAGATTTCTTTCGTATTCATCGTTGATGCATAGTGTAATAAAAGATGAGTTACCAGCTTTTAATATGCAGCAAGTACGAGATGTGATTGAAAGAACTAAAGAGATAAAGGATTATGTAAGCAATCATAAAAACTTGTATATTTTCGGCGCTGGGGAATATGGAAAGTCGGCATTGAGGTTTTTGAGAAATAACAAGTTTAACGTTTCCGGTTTTTTAGTGACTCGAAATACTATAAATCAACCATATAAAGAGGATATTCCTGTAATAGAGTTATCAGAATATAGACCTCAAAAAAATGATGGAATAATTGTAGCTGTTAGCATTGAAAAAATGCCTGACATAGAAAAAACACTAAAAATGTATAGTATTGAGGATTATCTTTACGGATTCTAAGGGGATAAGATGACAAATAATGAGCTTTTGAAACTAGTTAAAGATAAGAGTGTCATTATCCGTGGTTTTGGCATAATAGGCGAGTATCTTACCCGATTGCTATGTGAGAATCAGTTTTGTAGAGAGGTGCTTGTTTGCGATAGAAATTCACGTAAATCTAATGAACAAGGTAGCATTCCGTTGATAACTTATGATGAAGCTTTGGGCAGTAAGAGTTCATATGTTTATCTTATAGCAAGTTTCTATAGCAGAAGTATTATGACAGATGAACTTATAGAATCAGGAGTAGACCCTAATAGTATTATCTACGGGGTAACTGAAGAAGCCTGGCAATATTACTTAGAAGCCCAATCTAAGAAAAAAAGTACACCCCTAAAAAGACTACAATTTGAAATTGATATTTCTATGCACTGCAATCTTGATTGCAATTGTTGCTCACAATTTGGCGCAATTTCAAAACCGGAGTTCGTTGATATTGATAGTATGGAGAGGAATTTTAAGCGGCTTGGGGAACTCTTTGGTGGTATGGCTGAGAGGATATATCTGATAGGCGGAGAGCCTTTATTGAATATAGATATTATCCGTTGCATGGAGATAGCAAGGACGAGCTTTCCGTCTGGAAAGATTGATATTTTCACAAACGGAATATTACTGTTCTCTATGAGTAATAAATTTTGGGATACCTGTCGTAAATATGGCATTGGTTTGATTGTGACGAAATATCCCACAAAGATAGACTATGATAGTATGAAAGCTCTTGCGATGGATCATGATGTGAAATTCGAGTTCTTTGGATCTTCAGAGGACTTTAAGTATATGACACCGCTTGGTCTTGATGTGGAAGGAAAGCAGGATGTCAATGAGAGTTTTGCTCTATGTCCCGAGGCGAATAATTGCATAAAGCTTAGGGATGGAAAGCTTTTTACCTGCACCAGACCGGCTGCAATTTATAAGTTTAATAATTTCTTTGAGAAAGATTTATCAGTATCGGATGAGGACTCAATAGATATTTATAAGGCTAAGGATGGCCAGGAAATATTGGAATTCTTGAGTCATCCTATTCCATTTTGTCGCTATTGTGATAATAAGTCTCACAGGGAAGCAAGAGAGTGGGGACACTCTAAGAAGGTGATAGAAGAATGGACGTAAGACAGGACACAGCCATTTTTGGCGCTGGTTTTTATGGAAAACTTGCTTTGACACAAATTGGAGAAGACAGAGTTTTGTGCTTCCTTGACAATGATGAAAAGAAGCAAGGGATTTTGTTTTGCGGAAAGCCTGTTAAAAGTCCGGCAGAGATGAGGGGAAAGGATGTTCATATCGTAATCGCCAGCTTGTGTCAGACTAGCATGGAGCAGGATTTGCTCAAATATGGATTTAAAGACTATTCGTTTTATCTTGGTGAAAATCATGGATATTTTGAAAACGAAGAGTTGATAGTTAATCCTTATGAAGTAAATAGACAGGCAGAGAATGAAGGTCAGTGGAATGAACATCTGGCAGACAGCTCTGTGAGGGACGAGGTGTCGACCTTAACAGAAAAGCTTTATCAGAATCCTAAGATGTTTGACCACATTGAAATCGAGACGATAAATCGGTGTAATGGTAACTGTTCTTTTTGTCCGGTGAATGTAAAATCTGATCCAAGAGAAAAGACGGTGATGACTGAGGAGTTGTTCTATAGCATTGTTGATCAGCTATCAGAAATGCAGTATGCAGGAAGGTTCACTACTTTTTCAAATAATGAGCCATTTCTGGATGACAGGATTATTGATTTCAACACATATGCCAGAGAGAAGCTTCCAAATGCCAGAATGCATTTGTTTACAAATGGAACGCTGCTTACACTTGATAAGTTTATTCAGATTGTTGAACTTTTAGATGAGCTTGTTATTGATAATTATCAGAACGATTTGAAGCTTATAAAGCCATGTCAGGAAATAGTCGCATATGTAGAAGAACATCCCGAATTAAAGAAGAAGGTAACAATTGTATTACGTGATCCCAATGAAATCTTAACGAGTCGTGGTGGAAAAGCTCCAAATCGAAAGGAAATACCGGAATATCCGGATGACAGATGTGTGCTTCCTTTTAAGCAGATGATTATAAGACCGGATGGTAAGGTATCGCTTTGCTGTAATGATGCAACAGGTAAATATACACTTGGAGATGCAAGCAAAGAAAAGCTGTTAGATATTTGGAATGGACCGAAATTCACGATGGTAAGAAAATGCCTTTATGAGGGTAGGAAGAATTGGGGAGATTGCAGGTGTTGTGATAATTTTTCTATAGGATGATGGATTATGGTAAGTATTATAGTTCCTGTGTTCAATGTATCAGAATATATTGATCAGTGTCTCAGGAGTATATGCAATCAGACTTATACAGAGATAGAAATCATAGTTATCGATGACGGGTCTACAGATGAGAGCGGTAAGATTTGTGACGAGTTCTCACATAAGGACAGCAGAGTAAAGGTAATCCATAAGAAAAACCAGGGACTTGTTCGGGCAAGGAAAGATGGGCTTTCAGCATCTAAAGGAGAATACGTGACCTATGTGGACGGAGACGACTGGATTGAGCCGGATACAATCCAAAAACTTGTTTATGTGATGGAACGAGAAGAAGTGGATATTGTCGTACATGGTCGGTTTTTTGATATAGGAGATAGCAGTAAGAGATATTTTCAGGGATTTACTCCTGGCAAGTATGACAAGAAACGATTGGAACGCGAGATATATCCGTCCATGGTTGTAAACAATAGTTTCATGGAATGGGGAATATATCCAAATGTTTGGGATAAGCTGTTTAAAAGGGAAGTGCTTTTTGATAGTCAGATGGATGTGGATGATTCGCTGACGATGGGAGAGGATGCGGCGTGTGTTTATCCCTGCCTTTTGAAAGCAGATTCCATCTTTATATTGGATGAGTGCTTTTACCATTATCGTCAGAACAATACTTCTATGGTCAGAAGTCGACAGACTGTCGAACACGAACGCGAAATGTATAGAAGGCTTTATTATTCAGTGGAAGAGAGCCTCTTGAGATGCGGAGATTTGTATGGGACTATAGATCAATGGAAGGACTACATGCTGTTTCTTATGATACCACGTGCAGATGTTCTGTATGAAGGTATCGATAAGATGGATTATCTGTTTCCATATCCTGACATAAAAAGAGGCGATAGCGTTATTGTTTATGGGGCAGGTGTATATGGAAAAAGGTTATATCAGTACTTGAAGGAAACAAACTTTTGGGATGCACGAGGAATAGTTGATCGAGATTATAAGAATTTAAGCACGGATGAAATGAATGTGATTTCTCCGGATGAAATGGAAGCTATTGAGTCAGATCATATTATTATTGCAATTTCATTTGAAAAGACTAGAAATGCTATACGAGATGAAATGATTGAACGGTTTGGTGAAGAAAGAGTTAAGACTATGAATCTCGATTTAATCCGAAGTGAAGAGGTATGGAAAGCTTTTGGAATGTCAAGAGATGAATGAAAATCCTAATCCCCCAGCTAAGCTGGGGAGAATAGTGTAAGTGGAAGCGGTGAGGATAATATAAAAGCCTCCTGTGATAGTATGAGAGAGGTGTTGCAAGCCAATCTCAAACACAGGAGGCAAAAATGGATAGTTCAAGTCTATCACATAGTGCGTCCTGAATGCTATATTTTCTGAGAAATGTAGCAGTGTTCTTCTGGAGATGGAGGAAGGCCCTCAGCAATCGCCATACAGGTGGAGATTGCAAAACACTCATAGATGCTGCGAGGAAAAGTCGTGGTATTGAGCGTATGAGAAAAGGTAGCAAAGAATGCTATCAGTTATGTGCCGTAAAGCTGAACGAAAGTGAAGAGCTGATGAAGCATCGTTAATACTTACAAGTACAGTCAAAACCATTATCTTGTGTGAATGATGGGATAAAGCCTACCGGAAACCTGTTTATTGGGTAGGTGGCTGTCGGTGTTGAGGCTACAGGAGTGCGGCAACAGGCTTCGGAGGGGAACAGGAGACTCCTGCCATACAATGGTAAATGAAAAATGCAAGCTAACATATTTGCGAGCATGAAAGTAAGGATGTGTGTGGCAGGTGCGGAAGAATTCGTAGTAGTGTTGAAACTGCTGTAATGGTGGTGGAGCGAAGGGATTCTGTTATCGGAACTTCAGGAGAAATACAACCGGAAATGGGAGGATATTTTGAAAGAAGGGAAATCATTTCAGATTTCACAAAATGAAGTGCTGAATGCGTACAAGGCTGTGAAAGCTAACAAAGGGGCAGGCGGTGTTGATGGTGTGGAATTTGAGGAGTTTGATAAAGATTGGAAGAACAGACTTTACAGACTGTGGAATAGGATGGCTTCTGGCTCATACTTTCCGAAGCCGGTAAGAGGAGTGGAAATTCCCAAGAAAAATGGAAAGATGAGGCTCCTTGGTATACCGACAATAGAGGATAGAGTAGCGCAGATGGTGCTAAGAAACAGACTGGAACCGTTTGTGGAACCGATATTCTTTGATGATTCCTATGGTTACAGACTTCATAAGTCTGCACTGGATGCGGTAGGAGCAGCCAGAGAAAGATGTTATCAAATGAAGTGGGTCGTGGAGTTTGACATTGTCGGGTTGTTTGACAATATCAATCATGAGTATCTCATGAGATTTGTGAAGCATCATTCAAAAGAGAAATGGGTAAATCTGTATATTGAGAGATGCTTGAAAGCGCCTATCGTCTTGATGGATGGCACAGTACAGGAACGGACAAAGGGAACACCACAAGGTGGAGTTATTAGTCCGTTGCTTTCGGGGTTGTTTATGCATTATGCTTTTGATAGATGGATAACCCGTGAATTTCCAATGTGTAAGTGGGAACGATACGCAGATGATGGAGTGATCCATTGTGTGTCTAAGAAACAAGCGAAGTATGTATTGGATAGGTTGAAAGAAAGAATGTTCCTATGTGGTCTGGAAATCCATCCGGATAAGAGCAAGATAGTTTACTGCCAGCGTAATAATGAGAAAATTGATGGAGAAACAACTCAGTTTACATTTCTTGGATATTGCTTTAGACCGAGAATGGATAAAAGCAAAAGCGGAGTTTACTTCATGGGATTTACACCGGCAGTGAGTAAAGACTCAGGGAAAGCGTTCAGGAGCAGTATCAAGGATGCGATATATATGAGCCATACAACAGACATCGTTGTTTTGTCACAGAGACTGAATCCCATCATCAGAGGTTGGTACAACTATTTTGGCAGATATAATCCAAGTGAAGCATTCAAGCAGGGAATCAATTATGTGAATCTGAGGCTGGTAAGATGGTTGATGAGGACAAGGAAAAAGGCTAAGCGGTCATGGGCTAAAGCCCAGCACTTATTGTACCGTATAGCAATGTCAAGTCCTGAAATGTTTAGCCATTGGAAAGCTGGGTATATGCCCGTGAGATGATAACAAGAGCCGTATGATGCGAGAGTATCACGTACGGTTCCGTGAGAGGTTTGGGGTGAAATTCCCCTTATCTACTCGACCAAAATGGAAGTGCCAATATCATATAGTGTTCATACCAAAGTATAGAAAAAAGAC
>CAMUZQ010000002.1 GCA_947165275.1 uncultured Lachnospiraceae bacterium
GATTGAGGGGTATGATGAACTAAGATTTATGAGGCTAGGCTGTCAAACTTCCGAGTTATTTCATCGATAACGCTCCACCAGATGAGCAAGGCGGATATATCACGAATAAATAAAATACCACAAATACCATGCGGTTTCAAGTGCGGGATAAGGGGATTTTTCAATAAAGTTGAAACTTTTTTTCTAATTAGGTATGATATGTAAGTATGTTTAGGATTATTATCAATGCTGATGATCTGGGGATATCTCAGGAAGTGAATGAAGCGATAGCCGAATGCTTCTCATCCAGATTCATCACGAGCACTACGCTTATGGTGAATATGGACTATGCGGACGAGGCTGTGAAAATGGCAGTGAAATACGGCTGGCATGAGCGGGTCGGACTGCATCTTAATTTTACCAGCGGGATGCCCCTTACGGATGAGATCAGGAAATTCCGGCGTTTCTGTAATAAGGACGGCAGCTTTAATGCGGTCTTTTTTCGCAGGATGAATGCCAGGCTGCATATGTCCAGGGCTGAGATAATGGCTGCAAGAGGTGAGGCCGAGGCTCAGATAAGAAAGTACATATCATACGGCCTGCCGGACAAGCATCTTGATTCCCATCACTATGTGCATACCGATCTTTCCATATGGAAGGCGGTGGAGCCGCTGATAGAGAAATACAGTATCCGTTCGGTAAGACTGACGAGGAACCTGTCAAGAAGGATGTCGCCCTTAAAGAGGATCTATAAGGGACATTTCAACAGGCATATCAGGTCGCTTCCGATACAGACTACGGATTATTTCGGATCCTTCAAGGATTTCATGCAATGCCGTGACGAAATAAGGGACGGGTCCCTGACGGAGATAATGGTCCATCCCATGTATAATGAAGAGGGAGTGCTGGTGGATACTTCCAGACCGATCGAAGAGGAAAGGGATTACCTTTCAAGGATAAAATATATCAAAGAGTTTTATTGAGAGTTTTATTTAGCAATGGGGAAGAAAATCAAAGAACGAAGTAAAAAGTACAGGGGCACGCTGCGGCTTTATATCAGCTGGCCGCTCATACTGACCCTGTTTCTGGCTGCAGGCACTGCCGGGATATTCTTTATCGATAAGAAGGCGGGATTTGCGGCACTGGCGCTTACGATGGCATATGCAGTCATAGCAGCAGTCATACGGTTGTATAACCGTAAGGCGATAACAAATGACATGGTGAATTTCGCCACGAGCTTCGGACAGGTACAGAAGGGGCTCCTTAAAGGACTGTCGCTTCCTTATGCGCTGCTTGATGAAAACGGACGGTTCGTATGGTGCAATTCCGGGTTTCAGGAGATAATCGGAAAGGATCAGGCTTTCGGCAGGTCCGTGACCTCATATATTCCCGAGCTGACAAAGGACAGGCTCCCTAAAGACGGGGAAAGGACAGAGACTTTTTTTTCCATAGGAGGGATGGATTTCAGAGCAGATATAAGACGGACCTCCCTTGATGAGATGGCTCAGAAATCGCTGATAGTAGATGATCCGGATTTTTCAGGCTCGATCACGACGATCTTCCTTTATGATATTACCGAATTAAACAATCTGAAAAGGATGATCAGAGACCAGGCCGTGGTCGCGGGATATATCTTCATGGATAATTATGACGAAGCCATGGAAAACGTGGAGGAGGTCAGACGATCCCTTCTGGTGGCTCTGATAGACAGAAAGATCAAAAAATACTTCAGCGATTATGACGCAGTGGTGAAAAATACCGAAAGAGACAAGTATTTCATAACCATGAAGAGAGCCTCCTTTGACAGGCTTGTAGAGAACAGGTTTGACATCCTGGAGGATGTAAAGACCGTCAAGGTCGGAAATGAAATGTCGGTGACTCTTTCCATGGGCTTCGGTCTGGATACGGATACGCTGAGTGAGGATACGGCATATGCCAGGAGCGCCATAGATCTGGCCCTGGGACGAGGCGGTGACCAGGCCGTGGTCAAGAGCCCGGACAAAACCGCATACTACGGCGGCAAGAGCCTGCAGATGGAAAAGAATACCCGCGTAAAGGCGAGAGTCAAGGCCCAGGCTCTGAAGGAGATAATAGAGCAGAAGGAGAGAGTCTTCTGCATGGGCCATCAGATCACGGATATAGATACCTTCGGCGCTGCAGTGGGTATTTACAGAGCCACAAAGCAGCTTGAGAAGAAATGCCACATCGTCATAAATGATGTGACCCAGTCCATAAGGCCTTTTGTGGATGCCTGCACCAGAGAGCCGGATTTCGATCCTGATATGTTTGTGACGAGCACGGAGGCCCTGCAGCTGGCGGATACCGATACCTCCGTGATGGTGGTCGTGGATACGAACAAGCCGTCCATCACCGAGTGTCCGGAGCTTCTCAGAAGACTGGCGACTGTAGTCGTGCTGGATCATCACAGGATAGGGACAGAGACCATAGAGAATGCCACGCTGTCATATATTGAGCCCTATGCATCAAGCGCCTGCGAGATGGTGGCAGAGATCCTGCAGTATATTTCGGATAATGCCCGTCTGAGGAGTGTGGAGGCAGACAGCCTCTATGCCGGCATCATGATAGATACAAATAATTTCATGACCAAGGCGGGAGTAAGAACCTTTGAGGCGGCGGCCTTCCTTAAGAGGAGCGGCGCGGATATAACAAGGGTCAGGAAGCTCTTTAGGAATGATATCGATTCATTTAAGGCAAGGGCTGAGGTAGTCAGGCGTGCAGAGCTGTTTCATGACAGATATGCGGTATCCATATGTAACGGCAACGGGCTTGCCAGCCCCACAGTGGTGGGATCCCAGGCTGCCAATGAGCTGCTGAACATCAATTCGGTCAAGGCTTCCTTTGTGCTTACCGAATATCAGAACCGTATATATATATCCGCAAGATCCATAGATGAGATAAACGTCCAGCTCATAATGGAAAGACTCGGAGGCGGAGGCCATATGAACATAGCCGGGGCCCAGCTCACGGATATGTCACCGGAGGCCGCGAAACAAAAGGTTAAGGATGTGATAGATGAAATGGAAAAGGAGGGATCGATAGAATAATGAAGGTCATATTGCTTGAGGATGTTAAGTCATTGGGGAAGAAGGACGATATAGTAGAGGTAAAGGAAGGCTATGCCAGAAATTTCCTTTTCACAAAAAATCTCGGAGTACCCGCTGATCCTAAAAACATGAATGATGTGAAGCTGAGGAAGGCAAAGGAGGCGAAGCTTGCTGCGCAGAAGCTTGCTGAAGCCAAAGAGCTTGCCGAAAAGCTTGAAAAAGCCACACTTACATGCAGGGTAAAAGCAGGAAAGGACGGCAAGGTCTTCGGCTCAGTATCCTCCAAGGAGATCGCTGAGGAGATGAAGAAGCAGAACGGGATAGAGATCGATAAAAAGAAGCTCATAGTCACAGAGCCGATCAAGAATCTCGGAACCTACAAGATAACCGCAAAGCTTCATCCCGAGGTGAATGCAGTTGTGACGGTAGATGTGCTTGCGGAAGAATAATATCCCATGCCTTCTGAAGAGAATATAATAAAGAGAATACCTCCGCATTCATCTGAGGCAGAGCGCTCGGTCATAGGAGCCATGCTGTATGATGATACGAATGAGGCTGTCTATGCGGCGACTGAGATACTGACAAGGAAGGATTTTTACGAGGAGAGATACGGTCTTCTGTTTGAAGCCATTGTTGAGCTCTTTAATGAGCAGAAGCCGGCCGATTCCGTGATGATACAGGAGAAGCTCCGTGAGAAGGGGGCTCCGGCTGAGATCACTAATCCGGTATTCCTTGCAGAGATAGTTGATTCCGTGCCGACCTCCGCGAATATCAGACATTACGCGGAGATAGTAAGGGAAAAGGCCCTGCTGCGCTCCATAGTGAAGGTCAATTCGGATATAGAAAATGACTGCTACAGAGGAGACAGGGATACCTCGGATATATTGCAGGATACCGAAAAGCGGATATTCGATCTGCTGCAGAACAGGGGCAGATCACAGATAAAGCCCATAAAGGAAGTGGTCATAGATGCCCTGCAGCGCATACAGGAGGTTGCGAAGGCGGATTCCAAGATAACCGGGATCCCGTCCGGGTTTGAGGATCTGGATGACAAGACTGCCGGATTTCAGAAATCGGATCTTATACTAATAGCAGCCAGACCATCCATGGGAAAGACGGCCCTGGTGCTCAATATAGCCCAGTATGCCTGCTTTAAGAAGGATTTTCACTGCCTTTTCTTTTCTCTTGAGATGTCAAAGGAGCAGCTGGTAAACAGGCTGCTGGCAATGGAATCCAGAGTTGATTCACAAAATATCAGGATTGGTCATTTAAATGATGATGAATGGCGTGGTATTATAGAAAGCGCAGGGGTCATAGGCATGTCAAATCTTGCCATAGACGATACTGCAGCCATAAGTGTCGCCGAGATGCGTTCAAAGTGCAGGAGATATAAGATCGAGCACGGACTCGATATGGTGATAATCGACTATCTGCAGCTTATGAGCGGTTCGAGGTCAGGCAGGGCAGAGGTTTCCAGACAGCAGGAGATCTCGGATATATCGAGAAGCCTTAAGGCGCTGGCGCGTGAGCTTCAATGTCCGGTCCTGGCACTTTCGCAGCTGTCCCGCGCGGTGGAGCAGCGTCCGGATCACCGGCCGATGCTGTCGGATCTGAGAGAATCCGGGGCTATCGAACAGGACGCGGATGTGGTAATGTTTATATACAGGGATGATTATTATAACGAGGACTCGGAGCGTAAGGGTGTGGCGGACGTCATCATCGCCAAACAGAGAAACGGTTCCATCGGCACCGTGAGTCTGGCATGGATAGCGCCGCTTACGAAGTTTGAATCATTGGTGAGAGAGCAGTAATCCATGAAGATAGAAAAGGTAAATGAAAAACAGATAAGGTGTACGCTTACAAAGAATGACCTCACCTCGAGGAACCTCAAGATGAGCGAGCTGGCATACGGCACGGACAAGGCCAGGAGCCTCTTCAAGGATATGATGAAGGAGGCTTACCGGAGGTTCGGATTCGAAGTGGAGGATATACCTCTCATGATAGAGGCCATACCGATCTCAAATGAAGCCATCGTACTGGTCATAACAAAGGTTGAGGATCCGGAGGAGCTGGATACCAGATTCTCAAAATTTGCTCCGTCAGTAGAGGAGAATGAAGGCGCTGAGCCCAGGAAGCTCAAAAATCCCGGGAATGCGGATGATATAATAGACCTCTTCAAAAAGCTGAAGGAGCAGGTGGAGGATGCAAGGGCTGCGCTTACTGCCAGTGATTCGGGGGATTCCATAACAACCAGCAGAAAGGTCGGCTCTCCTGATACGGGAGGGGAGCGCGAGGTCAAGATAACGATACAGGTGGATCTCACCAAGCTGTATTCCTTTGATGATCTTGACAATGTCATAAGGGTTTCAAAGATACTCAAGGGGATATACCACGGGGAGAATACCCTGTACAAGAATCCTGAAAACAACCGGTATTATCTTCTTTTGAGAAAATCCGACCACACACCGGAGGCCTTTAACAAGGTCTGCAATATGATAACCGAATACGGCCATATGGAGGAATGTACCTCCGCAGTCGAGGGCCGGATCAGAGAGCATTTCGAGATCATAGTAAAAAGCTATGCTCTGGAAAAGCTGTCAATTATTTAACAGAAAGGTTGTAATCTGTATACAATTATTGTAAAATACCTATACATTAAACCAAAGAAGCAAATATCCCACTGCTTCATGAAACAGATTAAGGAGGAATATAAAAATGGCTCACGTTATTAATGATTCGTGCATAAGCTGCGGCGCTTGTGCAGCACAGTGCCCTGTCAATGCTATCTCAGAGGGCGACGGCAAGTTTGAGGTTGATGCTGCAACCTGTATCGACTGCGGAGCATGCGAGGCAGGATGCCCTGTAGGCGCCATCGTAACAGAGTAAACGGATAAACAGAGACAGCTGTGAGATCAGGAGCATGCCCGTCCGGGCATGCTCTTTTTCAACAAAATAAACGTTTTTAACAAAATTTTAAAAGGTCTTGCAATACGGAATAAAAGCGTATATATTGCTTTATTGTAGAGCGACCGGAAGACTGAATGCAGACAGGAGGTGACCGGTCAGAAAATATAATAAAGGGATCCTTTTCCGGATGGTATTTCAATTATCATCCGAAAGCCCCCGGAGACGGGGTGTCAGTTTTTTTCCATACGGTTTAGCCGTATCTGAACCTTCCCTTAAAAGTTTTTTCCAGATGTAAATGCACGTTTTTCTTCAAAGCTATTTTTATTCGCATTATCCGGTTGCTCTATGATCCATGAAGGATGAATGTTAAATTCCAACCAGTGAAGGCGGATATATCACAAAACCTCTATATGGTCGGACAAAAATCATTAAAAAAGGAGAGGTCTTATGAAGTTAGGCAGAAGGCATGAAGGTACAGATGCTGAGCTGATGATGCTGCTTGCCAAATATCAGGCAAACGGCGTACCGATCTATTTTGAGGATCAACCCAGCACTCCTCAGGAAGTTGTAAATATCATGACGGTAAGAGAGGATGAGGTTTATATGCCTGATTATGTTACAGACAATCAGAATCATGTGGTTCAGATCAGGTACGATCATGTGAAATAAAATATCTCCCTGAACACAAAGCGCACGAAATGCAAATTTTCGGCGCAGGCATTGCAGGTTTCCGGAGACCGGACAAAACATCTGAGATAAGGCGTCCCGAGTGCTTTTTTTAGGTGAAGGCCGGAAACCGGAAACCTGTATTTGCAAGTTGACATAAGGTGTGGTAAAATCAAGTGTTAAATTTTCATGGCAGCAGAGGAGATCCATGCGGGAGACTCGGGAAAGCGAAAGAATAAAAAGAGAGAGGGCAAGACGATATGAATTAGAGGATGCCCGCGAACACAGGAGAAGATCAGGCAAACGCCGCCAAAAAGGCAGCGGAAGAAAGAAGGCCAAAAAGGCACTGCCTCTCATGATGGCCGGGCTTGTAATACTTATAACAGTGGTGATCCTTTTGGGAAACGGACTCATGAAGGAGTTCGGAAGCTCGAGAGAGCGGGCAGATCTTGCGGAGCATCTGGGACTTGCCGGAAGCGAAGGGACTGCGCTCATCATAGACGGAGAGATCTCCGGCGAAACGGCGCAGATACAGAACGGAAACGTGTTTATTCCCATGGGACTTGCCAATCAGTTCTATGACAATTTTTATTATGACAGCAGTGAAGATCATCTGCTCGTAACGGGAGCGTCGAAGACTGTCGAGGGAAATCAGGGAACAGATTATATTCCCGGTGAAACCGTATATATCTCGCTTTCATTCCTGAACAGATTTGTCCCTATGTATTATGAGGAATTTGAAGATCCTTCCAGGATAGATATAGTGACAAAGCCGGCTTCCGTAAATAATGCGGAAACTGCGGAAAATGCGATAATGAGGGTTTCGGCGGATAAAAAGACACCGATACTCATGGACATCGATAAGGGTGAGACCGTACAGGTCCTCGAAGAGAATGATGACTGGGCCAAGGTCAGATATCAGGCTGTGACCGGCTATATAGAGAGCAGGGAGCTGGATGATGACAGACAGGCCTCCACGACAGCCATAAGCGGCGGAGATGAGGCAGACCAGCAGTATGCAAGGCATACAAGGGATCACAAGATCGTGCTCGGATTTCATAATGTGGCTGTAGCCGATGCCAATTCCTATCTTATAGAGGCAGCGTCCCAGACGAAGGGCATGAATGTAGTAGCGCCTACCTGGTTCGCTCTGGCTGACACTGAGGGTAATATATCAGATCTGGCGGGGGCAGCCTATGTGCAGAAGGCTCATGAGATGGGATATGAGATCTGGGGAGTTATAGACAACTTTACAAATCCCGTAGATACCAACGAGGTGCTCTCTCATACTTCAAAGCGTCTGGTGCTGGAGCAGAATCTGATAAATCTTGCAGTATCCTATGGCCTGGACGGGATAAATATAGACTTCGAGCAGCTTTCCGGTGAGACGGGTGATGATTTCGCCCAGTTTCTGAGAGAGCTGTCGATCTCTACCAGGGCAAACAACCTGGTTTTGTCCGTGGACAATTATGTGCCTCAGGATTATACGGATTTTTACAGAAGAGACATACAGGGCAGGGTGGCAGATTATGTCATAATCATGGGATATGATGAGCATACCTCCGCATCGGCCGAGGCCGGTTCGGTCGCCTCCATAGGCTTTGTGACCCAGGGGATAGAGGATACCTTAAGTGAGGTTCCTGCTGCCCAGATAATAAATGCGATCCCCTTCTATACAAGGAAATGGGCATATGAGGAGGGCATCCTTTCATGTGAAAGCATGGGTATGAGAGATGCGGCAGCATTTCTTGCGGATAACGGGGTCAAGGCGGCATGGGATGCGGAAACCTGCCAGAATTACGCTTCATTTGAAAAGAACGGGGTGCTTTACAGTATATGGCTTGAGGACAGTGAGAGCATATCCTCCAAGCTGGCGGTAATGACAGCGCATGATCTGGGAGGAGTGGCCTGCTGGAAGCTTACGCAGGAAACCCCGGATATATGGGATACCATTACTTCATATTATCCTGCAGGGAGCTGAGACAGCATGCAGACCAGGGTAATGAAAGCCTTTGGAGATCCCGGGCGTGACAGACAGGTCATGGAGGAGGCAGGAAGGATCATCAGAGCCGGAGGGCTGGTGGCGATCCCTACCGAGACAGTATACGGACTAGCAGGAGATGCCTTGAGACCGGAGTCCTCCAAAAAGATTTATGAAGCAAAGGGCAGACCGTCGGACAATCCGCTGATCGTGCATATAGCAAGGCTTGAGGATCTTGACAGGATAGCAAGGGATATACCCGGTGAGGCCTATGCGCTGGCCGGCAGATACTGGCCCGGGCCGCTGACCATGGTATTAAACAAAAAGGAGATCGTGCCCCGTGAGACCACCGGAGGTCTGGATACGGTAGCAGTCAGATTTCCCGTGAATAAGATAGCGCAGGAATTCATCCTGGCTTCGGGGGGGTTTATTGCAGCACCCTCGGCAAATATCTCCGGAAGGCCCAGCTGTACAAGGGCTGAGCACTGTCTGGCGGATCTTGAGGGCAGGATAGAGCTTATAATAGACGGCGGTGAGGTCGGTATAGGTCTTGAGTCCACAATAGTGGATCTTACGGGGGATGTCCCCTGTATACTAAGACAGGGCTATATCAACGAGGCAATGCTTAAGGAGGCTCTCGGGAATATAAGCCGGGATACGTCAACAGACGGACATCCGAAGGCTCCCGGAATGAAATACAGGCATTATGCCCCGAAGGGCAGGCTTACTATCGTCAAGGGAGACAGTGAAAGGGTTGCGGCAAGGATAAAGGAGCTTTTGCAGGAGCATGAAGGCAGGGGCGAAAGAGCGGCTGTGATCTCGGCGCATGAGCATGCGGATATGTACAGGGGTCGGTACGGAGATCAGAACCTGGAGTCAAACAGGGACCAGGACGCAGACCGGTACAGGGATCAGTACCCGGATACGGGCAAGGATCAGAAAAGTGATCAGAATGGAGACCGGAACCGGGATCGGTACAGGGTGTATGATCTGGGGAGTCTACAGGATGAGGATGTCATCGCTCACAGGCTTTTTGCGGTATTGAGAGAGCTTGATGATGAAGGGATGGAATATATATACAGTGAAAGCTTTGATACTCCGAGGCTGGGCGAAGCCATAATGGACAGGCTTATGAGGGCCGCAGGGCATAATGTCATTCAGGCCTAGAATAAAGAGGGCTAAGGATCCAAAACCACGATTTTACAGAGGAGGAAGATATGAAGATAGCAATTGCATGTGATCACGGCGGATATGAGCTTAAGGTAAAGCTTATACCGCATCTTAAGGAGCAGGGACACGAGATCGAGGATTTCGGATGTGACAGCACGGATTCAGTGGATTATCCCTCATATGGCAAGGCTGTAGGCCATGCGGTGGCCGACGGAAGGGCTGACAGGGGCATAGTCATCTGTACTACCGGCATCGGCATCTCCATCGCCGCAAATAAGGTAAAGGGCGTGAGAGCAGCCGTATGTACAAACGGACTTATGGCAAAGATGACAAGACTTCATAATGACGCAAATGTACTGGCGCTGGGAGCGAATATCATCGGATACGGTCTCGCGGAGGAGATCACGGATGTATTCCTCAAGACAGAGTTTTCGGGCGGAGAAAGACACGTCCGCAGAGTTAATGCGATCGACGGGGATGACTGAAAAACAGACTAAAAAGAGAGAAGATCATATTTCATGGGATGAGTACTTCATGGGGGTGGCGAAGCTTACTGCAGACCGCTCCAAGGATCCTAATTCCCAGGTGGGAGCCTGCATCGTAAGCTCCGACCACAGGATACTGTCCATGGGCTATAACGGGTTTCCCATGGGCTGTTCGGATGATGAGTTTCCCTGGGCGAGAGAGGGCGACGCCCTTTCGGTAAAATATACCTATGTGACTCATGCGGAGCTTAATGCCATCCTTAATTTCAGGGGGAGCAATTCATCACTTGCAGGGGCTACTCTTTATGTGACGCTTTTTCCATGCAACGAATGCGCGAAGGCCATAATACAGACCGGCATAAATACCGTGATCTATGAATCCGATAAGTATGCCGCAACCCCGTCTACCGTTGCTTCCAAAAGAATGTTTGATTCTGCAGGTGTTTCATACAGGAAATATGAGCCCAGCGGAAGAAAGGTAAGCATAGATCTATGAGGCTTATGAGGCTGTATCTGAAAAGGATCATATGTATCGCAGCCGCGTTTTCACTTGCTGTGACTCCGGTGCCGGTTCATGCTTCAACTACATCCGATAAGATAAAACAGGTTGAGAAGGAGCAGGCAAATACAAAGGATAAGCTCGGAGAAACACAGGATACCCTGGATCAGCTCAAGGACTCCAAACAGGCTATACAGAAAAGCCTGAATAACCTTAATGACCAGCTTGATGAAAAGACAGAGGAGATATCCGATATAGAGGATCAGATCTCTGCAAAAAAGCAGGAGATCGAGGATATCGAGAAGGAATATGAGGACGCTCTGGAGCAGGCTGATGAGCAGTATAAATTCATCAAGGCCAGGATCAGGACGATATATGAGACAGGCTCAAATGATATATATGATCTTTTATTCAATTCCGGGAGCATGGCCGGGTTTTTGAATAAGGCCATATATATTTCCAGAATGAATGATTATGACAAAAAGATGATGGACAAGCTCCAGAATCTGATGGATGATGCTAATTCAAAGAAGGAAAGGCTCGTAAATGAGGATCAGGAGCTCCAGGAGCTTATCACTGCGAAGGAAAAAGAGGTGGATGATCTGGAAGAGCTCGTGGACAGCACGGAAAACAGCCTTGTAAGCTACGCAGGTGCCATATCCGAAAAGGAAAGGGAGGCTCTTGAGTATGAGGCGAAGCTCGTGGCAAGCCAGAGTACCCTCGCATCCCTGAAATCAAAGCTTGCAGAGGAGGAGGAGCTCGCCCGACAGGCTGAAAAGATGGCCTTCAGGGATATTTCAGAGGTATCGGTAGGAGCAGGCGACAGAGACCTGCTCGCAGCTATCATACAGTGTGAGGCGGGCGGAGAGCCCTATGCAGGAAAGATAGCGGTGGGAGCCGTCATCATGAACCGTGTAAGGAGCGGAGCCTTCCCTAATACCATAGCCGGAGTTGTATACCAGCCGATGCAGTTCCAGCCTGTACGTTCCGGAAGACTTGCGATAAGGCTCTCGGAGGGCGCAAACAGCGAATGCTACAAGGCTGCCGACGAGGTAATGGCGGGAGCAAATAATATAGGCAACTGTCTCTTCTTCAGGACAGTGGTGCCCGGCATAAAGGGAACTATAATAGGACATCATGTATTCTATCTGCACTGGACAGGTGTAGCGTCAGGATACGGCACCGTGGAGGAGTCCATGGACGGAGATGCCTCCGAATCCAAGGCGGCCTCGGAGGAAGCAGCCTCAGAGGAGGCTTCGAAGGAGAATGCTTCCAAGGAGAGCTCATCCGAGGAGAAATCCTCAAAATCATCTGAGGATAAGTCATCCGGGGATGATGAGGACAGCGATGATGAGGAGGAGTCAATGGAGTCTGAGGATAAGTCCGGCGACAGGTCCTCAAAGGATGAATCTTCGAAGGAGCAGGCCTCAAAGGAAGCCTCGGAAGCAGCGTCGAAGGAAGCAGCGTCGAAGGAGGCAGCATCGAAAGAAGCAGCATCCAAGGAAGCCGATGAGGAAGCGTCAAAAGAAGCAGCATCGAAGGAGGAGGCCTCTAAGGAAGCAGCATCAAAGGAGCAGGCCGAGAAGGAGGCCAGCGAGCAGGCTTCGAAGGAGAAGGCAGAAAAGGAGGCCAGCGAGCAGGCTTCGAAGGAGAAGGCAGAAAAGGAGGCCAGCGAGCAGGCTTCGAAGGAGAAGGCGGAAAAAGAGGCTGCAGAGCAGAGCGAGAAGGAGGAGAGCAACTCCGACGGAGAATCCGAATAAAAGGAGAAAGCTTAGACAGCCTGGAGTTAAAAAAATCCCATAAGATAAGAGAATCCCTGGAGATAAGATAAAGCACGGGAGATCGAAAAAACACAGAAAGATAAGATAAAGCACAGGAGATCGAAAAAACACAGAAAGATAAGATAAAGCACAGGAGATCATAAAGAATACTGGCAGATCAGTAATTATCGGGGAGATCAGAAAAAAACACTGGAAGATCAGAAAATACCGGGAGCTAAAAAGCTCTGAAGATAAGGAAATCCTGAGAGATAAGATGAAAGCCGGAGATCGGAGATCGAAAGAATAGAGTATAAGAAAAGGATTCAGCCCGGAGGCTGAATCCTTTTTTCTATCTCGTCCTGAAGTTCATTAAAATGACCGTCATATATGATGCGGAGCAGGGAATCAAGAGCGCGTATCGCTTTCTTTACCTCGCTTCCTGTGAGGAGCTCCTTATCCAGGGCTTCCTCAAATTCATCAAGGTCAACCACCTTTACAAAGCCGTCGGGAAAAACTATCACATCGGCCAGCAGATCACGGAATACGTATTCGTCGCCTTCGTTATCATAGGTATAATCGATGATATCGCAGTACCAGTAGATAAGACTGTCATCACTGAAGAGGAACTTGCTTACCTTGTAGTTTTTCTTCAAAAAATAGCACGAATATCCGTGGTCGAGACGGGGTTTGGGATGCAGGGCTTTCCATTTAGTGACGATGATATCGTTGTCCATATATATGATCTCATCGTCCTCCAGTCTTACACATTCATCAGGTATAAGCCGTCTTCTGTACAAAACCGGGTTGTGTCCAAAGCCTGATCCCTGCACTTACGCCTCCCTTTCGCTGTAGTGATGAGCATCCTCAAGCAGCATGTCTTTAACCTTCATAAGTCTTATCTGCGTGCTTCGTTCGTTTTCATCAAGCTTCATGGTGATCATCTTGATACCGGCCTCGGTCTCGGGAATGATCACATGCTCGAGAGCATTAACCCTTCGCCTTGTCTTTTCGATCTCGGCCGCCATGAGCTGGCAGGCTTTTTCTATCTCCGCAAGCTTCAGCATGTCTGGCAGCAGATCGGACAGGCTTTTGACCGCATCATCCAGATCGGATGAGGTAAAGGCGAATCCGTAGGAATAGATATCATTCGGATCGGAGGTTCTCGTTTTGTATTCGAAGACCGGGATATCCACGCTCATGATGTTCTTTTCCGATACCTCAAGCGATACCTCCTGCTTGGGCGTCATGAAGGCTACATTAACTGCCTCCTCACTCATCGTGGATTTTGCGAGCACAAAGTTTTTGTTTGCTGCTTCAAGTCCGGCTTCGACCTTTTTACGGAGCTCCATATTGTCTCGTACCATGGCCAGGAACTGTCTCATAAGCTCATCCCGCTTATCCTTGAGAAGCTTATGACCACGTCTGGTGGTCACGAGCTTTCTCTTGAGCCTTGTCAGCTCCATTCTGGTAGCTGTTACGGTTTTATTTGCCATCTGTCACCTTCTACTTTTAATCATTTATTATAATACTTATCCAGGAACTCATCCTTGATACGCTTCAGCTCTGTACGAGGAAGGATCCGGAGAAGCTCCCAGCCGATATCCAGGGTTTCCTCGATGCTCCTGTCGGCGCGGTAACCCTGATTGATGTACTGCTGCTCAAACTCATCGGCAAATTTTGCATAGAGCTTGTCTATATCCGTAAGAGCTGCCTCACCGAGGATCATCATGAGCTCCTTGGCGTCCTTACCTCTTGCGTAGGCTGCAAACAGCTGGTTCATGGTATTTGCATGATCTGCCCTGGTCTTGCCGTCGCCGATACCCTTATCCTTAAGTCTGGAAAGGGAAGGAAGCACGTCAATGGGGGGCTCGATACCACGTCTGTACAGGTCACGGGAAAGAATGATCTGTCCCTCGGTGATATATCCTGTAAGGTCGGGGATGGGGTGTGTCTTATCATCCTCAGGCATGGTAAGGATCGGGATCATCGTGATGGAACCCTTCTTGCCCTTCTGACGTCCTGCTCTTTCATAAAGCGAAGCAAGGTCTGTATACATGTATCCGGGATATCCGCGGCGTCCGGGGACCTCCTTACGTGCGGCAGATACCTCACGGAGGGCGTCAGCGTAGTTTGTGATATCCGTAAGTATTACAAGGACATGCATACCCTTTTCAAAAGCGAGATATTCGGCAGCAGTAAGGGCCATACGTGGTGTGGCTATACGCTCGACAGCCGGGTCATTTGCAAGGTTCATGAAAAGGACCGTCCTGTCTATGGCTCCGGTCTCACGGAAGGACTCAACGAAGTCGTTTGATTCCTCGAAGGTGATACCCATAGCAGCGAATACAACCGCGAACTGCTCATCTGTGCCGCGGACCTTTGCCTGACGGGCTATCTGAGCCGCGAGCTTTGCATGAGGGAGACCTGAAGCAGAGAAAATAGGGAGCTTCTGGCCCCTGACAAGGGTATTAAGTCCGTCTATGGCCGATACTCCAGTCTGTATGAACTCCTCAGGGTAAGCCCTGGCAGCGGGGTTCATGGGAAGACCGTTTACGTCCCTTCTCTCATCGGGAAGGATCTCCGGTCCGTTATCTATAGGTCTGCCGAGTCCGTCAAAGACCCTGGAGAGCATGTCCTCGGAAACTCCGAGCTCCATGGTACGTCCAAGGAATCTGACCTTTGAACTCTCAAGGTTCAGACCTGTGGAATTTTCAAAAAGCTGTACGAGCGCATTACCGCCGTCTATTTCAAGTACTCTGCAGCGACGCTTCTCGCCGTTGGAAAGCTCGATCTCTCCAAGCTCGTCGAATGCGACATTCTCAACATCGCGGACAAGCATCAGAGGACCGGCAACCTCCTGTATCGTTCTATACTCCTTTGGCATTTAGAAGTCCTCCTTTTCCGCAAGAACCTGCTGTATTTCCCTGGAAAGCTCTGCGTTTATCTTATCAAACTCTCCGTCAATATGATCCTCTGCTGTGTATTTGAAACGTCCTATTGCTTCACGGACATCCATAGCTACAAGCTTCTCGATGGAAGCGCCCTTGGTAAGAGCGTCCCTGGAGCCATTATAGAAGGCGAGCACGAGCTTCATCATAAGATGCTGCTTTTTCAGTGAGGTATAGGTATCGACCTCGTGGAAAGCATCCTGATGAAGGAAGTCCTCACGTATGGAACGGGCAGCCTCCATCTTGAGTCTGTCGGGAGCCGAAAGAGCATCCATACCGACCAGCTGCACCATTTCATTCAGCTCTGACTCATCCTGGAGCAGGCTCATCATCTCCTGACGGAGAGCCATCCAGTCATTGCCCTCAACACTGCTGTCGAACCATGCGCCCATGCTGTCGAGATAGAGCGAATAGGATGTAAGCCAGTTGATGGCGGGGAAGTGTCTCTGCTGTGCCAGTGAAGAATCCAGACTCCAGAAGACCTTGACTATACGGAGAGTAGCCTGTGTAACGGGCTCCGAAATATCACCGCCGGCAGGGGATACGGCTCCGATGACCGAAAGCGCACCCTCTCTGGGGCTGGAGCCAAGGGTTTCCACAAGACCGGCTCTCTCATAGAACTGGGCAAGTCTTGATCCAAGATATGCAGGATAGCCTTCTTCACCGGGCATTTCCTCAAGTCGTCCTGACATCTCACGAAGTGCCTCTGCCCATCTTGATGTGGAGTCAGCCATAAGAGCCACCGAATATCCCATATCCCTGAAGTACTCAGCTATGGTGATACCCGTATAGATGGATGCTTCACGGGCTGCAACCGGCATATCCGATGTATTTGCGATAAGGACTGTTCTCTCCATCAGGGACTTGCCTGTCTTGGGATCCTTCAGCTCGGGGAATTCATTCAGAACGTCAGTCATCTCATTTCCGCGCTCTCCGCAGCCGATGTATACCACGATATCAGCCTCTGCCCATTTTGCAAGCTGGTGCTGTACCACGGTCTTGCCGGATCCGAAGGGTCCAGGAACTGCAGCAGTACCGCCTTTTGCGATAGGGAAGAAAGTATCAACGACTCTCTGTCCTGTTACGAGAGGCTTATCGGGAGCCAGCTTTTTTGCATAAGGACGGCCCCTTCTGACAGGCCATCTCTGCATAAGGAGGACATCCTCCTTTGATCCGTCAGTCTTTTTGATCTCTGCGATCTTATCTGTTACAAGATAATCGCCCTCGGTAATGGATTCGATAGTGCCCTCGACTCCGAAAGGTACCATTATCTTCTGTGTGACGACCTGCGTCTCCTCGACAGTACCGATGATGTCGCCTGCGACGACCCTGTCACCGGCCTTTGCCGTGGGAACAAAGTGCCATTTCTTATCTCTGTCGATGGAGGGTACCTCCACACCTCTGGACAGATTGTTTGAATGTGTCATTTCCAGTATCTTTTCCAGAGGTCTCTGGATACCGTCATAGATACTGCTTATGAGTCCGGGGCCCAGCTCAACCGACATGGGCACGCCTGTGGACTCAACCGGAGCGCCGGGACCCAAGCCCGCAGTCTCCTCGTAAACCTGTATGGATGCTTCATCTCCGTGAATCTCGATGATCTCACCGATGAGCCTTTCATCACCGACACGAACCACGTCAAACATGTTCGCATCGCGCATGCCTGTAGCGACGACCAGAGGTCCGGCTACCTTTTTTATTACACCTGCGCTCATTTACTCTTTGTCACCTCCTAATATAATGCCAGAATATACCTGACCACGACCGGACGGATCTGATACAGCAGTATCATGATCCAAATATGATATCCGAACCGACTGCCTGCTCCACGGACTTGCTCACATTCCTTACCCCGTCACCCGTATTGCCGGAAACACCGGGCAATAAGATGATGGCGGGCAGCTTCTGCTCGCTGTAGCGATCGATCTCATTCTGTATGCCTGAGGCGGTATGCTCCGTGACGTATACCACCGCATAATCATTCTCTGCAAGATTCCTCAGCGTCTTTTGCGCACTCTCGGGATTATCGACCGGATATGTATCCAGGCCGAGTGTGGCAAAACCGTATATGCTGTCTGATTCGCCCATTATAGCTATCTTATACATACATTTCCCTTGCCCTTTCCCTGACGGAATCCTCCGGCAGATCGTTTATAAGCCCTGAAAGGACGATGCGCACGGTAGATATCTCATTTTCCCTGGCTATGATATATGCAGCCAGAGGGCCGATGGTATAAGGATGAGTGATCTCACGCCTTATATTCCTGATTATGAGATTGTCACACCATCTCTCGAATGCTGAAGGAGATTTTTTGAGCTCCGGTACGGCATCAGAGTATTTCGTAAGGGCGAGGTAATCATAGATAGCCTCCATTCCCTCGGCTGATGCTTCCGCAAGCTTCTCCGTATTCAGCGTGTCACAGGGGGCAAGAGCGTTCTTAATGAAGTTTTTGTCTTTTCCTGTCTTGACCGCACGTATTGCTATCTTGATATCGGCCGAAGCCACCTTCAGTCCGGCATAAAGCTCCAGAACATCGGAACCGGACTTCTTAGCAGCCTTTCCGATGGCTTCCAGAGCAGCCTTGTCTATGATAACGTCCGTGAGCTGTCCGTCATGGGTATGGAGAAGTGTCTCCAGAGCCTTTTCCGCCACAGCCTTCATCTCTTCCGGCAGGGGAGAGAAATCCCTTGATTTAACGGCTTCCTCCATTATCTTCGGCTCTATGGTGCCTCCGCCCACGAAAATCTCCGGATGCCTGTCACTGGTCAGAGCTTCCTTGACTGCCGCTTTAAGATTGTGGTAATCATTTTCTATTATGAGAACATCAAAAACGGACATATCGTCCACAAGCTCTCCGATAAGATCCCACGTCTTCTTCTTTTCGGCTGCAAGCATTTTTTCAACTCTGTCAGACTCGGTAGTATACTCATCCGGCATCTGCCAGCCCTTATCCTGCAGCAGTCTCAGGGCTTCGTCTGTCGACTTCGCTCCGAGAAGCTGTTCTATAAAGGACTGGTTCAAAAGCGTAAGCTCTCTCGAACGTATACGTGCGACCGCATAATAGTATTGATTATCGGTCATTTACGCCTCCGCCTTGTCAAACAGTACCTTCGTAACCTTGTCTGTGAGCTTCTCACGTTCCGCATCTATAAGAGCCCTGAACGTGCAGTTCTGCTCGATGCCGCCATAGGAAAGGATAAAACCGCCTGCGGCATCCGTGGTATCGTCGGATATCTTCAGACTGCCGCTCTTCAGCCTGCTGTTGAGATCGGCCTCAAAGGAAGAGGGGAGTCTCTTTTTGTCAGCAGCTGAAAAGATGATGGTCCCATCCTCCGGAAGGGCATTTTTTACAGCTATCTTTGTGATAGTATCAATATACTGAGCGTCCGGCAGCGATATAAGCTTCTGCTCGGCCTCATCAAAGACTTCGGCTATGATATCCTGCTTTTCGGAAAGTATAGCCTTACGCTTCAACAGGGCAGCTGCGGACTCCGCGCGGGATATGGTATCCTCTGCGCTTTTCTTGCCGCGCTCTTCTATTTCGAGACATTCGTCCCTGACGGAATCCTCGGCTTCCTTTTTTATAGCCTCGGCCCGTGACTTTGCCTCGTCAAGCCTCTTAGCTACGGCCTCATCGGACTCAGCCTTGATACTTCCAAGTATCTTGTCTAATCCAGCCATCTAAGATCCTCCGTTTATCAGTGTATGCCGTTGATAGCAAGGATGGAAACAAGAAGAGCGAGGATCGCGTATGTCTCTACCATTGCGGGGAAGATCATTGACTTACCGAACTGATCGGGTCTCTTTGCAACAAGTCCTATGGATGCTACTGAAGCCTTAGACTGCTGCATAGCTGATACAAGACCTACAAATGCCATGGGAAGGCAGGCAAAGAGATACATAAGACCCTTGCCGACATCCATGCTCATATCTGCGTTGCCGCCGAGCAGGCCGATATTTGAAAGTGCGATGAAGGCGATCAGCAGACCGTAGATACCCTGTGTGCCGGGCAGAAGCTGAAGGATCAGAGCCCTTGAGAACTGAGTAGGATCCTCAGTTACAAGACCTGCTGCAGCCTGTCCTGCACGTCCTACACCTATCGCAGAACCTATGCCTGCGAAGAGTGCTGCCGATGCTGCTCCCAAAAGTGCTAATGCGATACCCATTTAATTATCCTCCTTAATAATATGAAGTGTTTTATTTTTCAGCAATACGCGCATAACGCGGATCGCGTGTGAATACATTGGTTTATATTTAATTTTTGATCTTAATATATTTTGTGTTTGAGGCAAAGGGAGTAAATTTACGTCCTCCGCCGCTGTAAAATTTACCGAAAAATTCAACATACTGAAGCCTGTTTGCGTGAACATATGCGCCCAGGGCATTGATCGCGAGGTTCAGCATATGGCCTACAAGGAAGATCAGTATGAAGAATATGACACCTACAACAGGCGTGCCGGCTACCATGGAACCCATCTGGTTGAATACGGATGAGATAACGGAGGTTGCAAGTCCCAGAGCCAGGAGTCTGGAATAGGAGAGCAGATCCGAAAGATAACCGGTAACATTGTAAAGTCCGTAAAGACCCTTGAGAGTCCTCTTGAACCAGTTCTTTGACTCACGGCCGTCCATAAGTATGATGCCTATGGCGCCGATAATGGCCATGACCTTGCCCACACTTCCTGCGGTGGCTGATATCTTATTGAGGGAGAACATACCCGTGACCATGTCGGTGGTGAGACCGAAAAGGATAAGTCCGCCCACGAGAAGCATCCAGAGCACGGAATCCGATATGGCATCCACATATCTCCTGTCCTTCAGGGCAGTGAAGAGATTGATGAAAAGACCTGCAAAGAGATGGATGATGCCTATTGCAAAGCAGAGCACAAGCATCTTCATGGGCTCATTAAGCGGATCTATGAGCTTCGGGATCTCCAAAGTCCTGCCGAAGAAGGTGCTGGCTATGACAGTGGGCGCGTCCCCGAAGTAGCTCCCGAAGAGCAGACCGGAGAGCATCGTGCCGATGCCGCAGTAGCAGAACATAGTCAGGGTCTTCCTCATGGAAGGCTCCATATTCTTCAGCTTTTTAATAAGAACAAATGTTGATATGGACATCAATGCGCCATAGGCGAAATCCGAAAGCATCATTCCGAAAAGGATATAATAGAAGCAGGCCACCGGGGTAGTGGGATCGAGCTCACCCTTGCCGGGCATGGAATAGCTCTCAACAACACCCTCCACGGGAGCTGCAAAGCCATTATTCTTTAACAGAACGGGAACATCCTCCGAATCCTCGGGATCCAGGAATTCAAGCGCAAGCTCAAACTTCGATCCGAGCTCACGCTCCAAAACCGGAGCATACTCTGCAGGGACATAGCCCTCTACGACAAAGACACGCTTTGACTGCTCGAGCCTGCCCAAAACATCATACTTCGCAGCCCGCATATTGAAATAATCCGAAATGAACCTGATATCATCTCTTTTGTCCGCATATGAAGCAATCTCAGCCGTAGTGGAATCTATACGCTTTACGGCTGCCTCCCTTTCCTTCTCATAGGCTTCGATCTGAGCGACAGGAACCAGGTCAGATACGGGGGGGCGCTGGAAATTCATGCGCCTCAAAGCATCATCAATGGCATTTTTGTCGGATTTCAGGCACGAGATGAGGACAGATGTGAAATTATCCTCAGCTGTGATGATATTGATGTCGAGAGCATCGACATCCGGCGCATTGGCAGCCAGCGTCTCTGCTATATCGGCCTCTGACAGCTTCTCGGGGAAGGTCCCTATGAAAGCGGCTGTCTTTTTTGTGCCTGCAAAGGATAAGGGATAATCCAGCGAGGACCATGGTGTCAGGGCCTCGATCTGGGTGGTGATACGCGGAATATCAGCCTTTGCTTCCGTGAGCTCTTTATCAAGACGGAGTATCTCATTCACATACTTCATCATGACGTCGCGCTTTTGGGCTTTTGCCTCATAAGTCTCCTGCGTGACGGGAGTCCTGCCTGCAAAAGCAGATAAGACGGAGCCCTTCTCAGGTGCGGCAGCTGCCAGTATCTCCAGTGCCTTGTCCGCCTGCGCAGCATTCTTTACGAAGAGCTGGGCTGACTGGGATACGTCCATCCTGCTGAAAACTTCGTCGGTATCATCGATATCATGGGATATGATCTCTACCGCCTCAAGCCGCTGCAGAAGCTCCAGTATCGCCTTGCGGTCTTGCCTTTTCGCACATATGATCATGTGCTTCATTGGCAGAACTGACATAAATAAACCTCCTTACATAAATATTCAGAGCACGGTATTGACGGCTCTGTAGTGTCCGGTCTCAAAAGCCTCAGGCTGTGAGATCGTCCAGGATGAGCTTTATTGCTTCATCCTTCTTAGCTGCGACATCGGAACGAAGAGCCTTAGCCTCGCTGTCCGCCTCCGTCCTGGCTTCAGACAGGATACTGTCGCTTTTTGTTTTAGCTTCCTGCAAAAGCGCATCGGCCTTTGCCCTGGCTTCCTTCGTGAGATCTACCTTGAGGGAAGCGGCCGCATCCTCTGCCTCGGCGATTATCCTGTCAGCCTCGACGACAGCGTTTTTCTCGGCGTTGTCGGATGCAAGCTCCGCCTCGCGGATCTTCTCGATTGTGTCCATTGCCAAATCTGATCACCGTCCGTTTCTTATATAAATTTCACAAAAGTAACTCAATAATTTTAACCCATTTTGTATACTTTATCAACCCGTGGTATCATAGCTGATGAGGACGGCAGGAGTGAAATAAGCATAAAAAATATAAGGAGGAGGCCGCGGCGTTTACGGATATCATAGGGCCCGGATACGGCAGGCTCAGATATAGCGCGGCGGTGAAATAAAAAATGAAAAACATACATTTTATAGGAATAGGCGGGATAAGCATGAGCGGCATAGCGGAGCTGCTGCTTTCGGAGGGATACAGGGTATCAGGCTCTGATGCAAGGCGCAGCGCCATAACGGAAAGGCTCGAGGAGCTGGGAGCCGTGATCGGATATCCGCAGAAGGCGGATAATATACCGGAGGACACGGATACAGTCGTGGTGACAGCCGCCATACATGAGGATAATCCGGAGCTTATGGAAGCAAAAAGACGCGGGCTTGATATAAGGACAAGGGCGGATTTCCTCGGTAATGTGATGAAGGAATACGGTACCCCGGTGGCAGTAGCCGGGACACACGGAAAGACCACCACTACAGCCATGATATCGGAGATACTGCTCGATGCGAAGATGGATCCCACCATATCCATAGGAGGAGTGCTCAGGGATATAGGAGGGAATTTCAGGGTAGGAGGCAGGGATTATTTCGTGATGGAGGCCTGTGAATATACGAATTCCTATCATTCCTTCTATCCCAGGATCGGGATCATACTGAATGTGGAGCCGGATCATCTGGATTTCTTCAAGGATATAGATGATATAAGACATTCCTTCCACAGATACGGAGAAAACATACCGGAGGACGGAGTACTTATAATAAATAAGGATATCGAAGGCTTCGATGCGGTGGCGGGAGGTCTTAAGTGCAGGGTCGTAACCTTCGGGGGAGATGACAGCGCGGACTATCATGCGGAGAATATAATATATGACGATTTTGCAAGGCCGTCCTTCGATGTCTGCCACAAGGGGACGGCAAGAAGGATCACTCTGGGAGTATGTGGTTCACATAATGTCACAAATGCTCTCTCGGCCATAGCAGCTGCGGATGAGCTGTGCATAGAAGAGGAGCATATCTTACGAGGACTTAAGAATTTCACGGGTACCGACAGACGCTTTGAGGTAAAGGGAACCCTGAAGGGCTTTACCATCATAGACGACTATGCGCATCATCCCACTGAGATCAGAGCGACGCTCAATACTGCCCTGAAATACCCCCACAGGGAGCTCTGGGTGGTCTTCCAGTCCCATACCTATACCAGGACGAAGGCGCTCATGGAGGAATTTGCCGATGCGCTGACCCTAGCTGACCATGTGATATGCGCCGAGATATATGCCGCCAGGGAGACGGATAACCTTGGGATCAGCGGAGAAACACTGGCTGAGAAGATACGGGAGAAGGGTACTGACTGTTATTATTTTCCGACCTTTGAGGAGATAAAAAAATTTATCAGAGAAACTCTTCTCGACAAGGATCTGTTGATAACAATGGGAGCCGGAGATGTAGTAAAGATCGGGGACGAACTGCTCAGGGAGGGTTAATCCACATTATCCACAACTTTTTATTAACAGAATACAAGAGTTATTTTTATGATAACTCCGTACCTATTAACTTTACTGACTTTTTCAACTTTATCATGCTTTCAGCCTCCGGCCTTCCGGAGGCTATTTTATTTTAAATCCCGTTGTGATATACTCCGGTTCGCTTGAAGAAAACTAACGAAAAATAACGCATTATACAGGGAAAAAATGAGTGGAATAGTTCTTAAAGGAAATCGCTATTCGGGCAATACTATTGTCTCGAATTGCTTTATCGACGAATATATGGCGGAGGCAAACGGAGCGCAGCTCAAGATATATCTCTATCTTATGAGATGCATAGAAGCGGATGAGCCTGTGACCGTGCCGCTTCTTGCGGACAGGTTTAACTATACAGAGACGGATATCATACGCTCTCTGCTCTATTGGGCAAGGAAGGGAATTGTCTCTCTTGAGTTCGACGAGGACAGGAATGTCTCGGAGATAGTCCTGAACGATCCGTCCGAGGCGGAGCCTACAGAGGTGTCCCTGCCCAAAAAGTCCGCGCCCAGGACTGCGGAGGGAAGACAGAAGCCGTCATATACCGCTTCCGAGCTGTCTGAATTCGGCTCGAAGACGGAGATAAAGCAGCTGATATTTGCTGCAGAGCAGTATCTGGGGCATCCCCTTACCCCGACGGATATGAAGACCTTTTTCTTCATATATGACAGACATGGCGGACTCGGATTCTCCTCGGATCTGATCGAATATCTGATCGAATACTGTGTGGGCAAGGGCAAGACCAATACCAGGTATATAGAGCAGACTGCCATGAACTGGGCTGACTCGGGCATCAGAGACGTGGCAGGAGCCAAGGAGCATGTCAGAGGCTTTGCCGGGAATGATTATTTCATGGTGCTCAAGGCATACGGCATTTCCGACAGGAATCCCGTGGAGGGAGAGATCCAGTATATCGACCGGTGGAAAAACGGCTACGGGTTTTCCATGGAGATAATCCTGGAGGCGGTATCGAGGACGATGAAGGCCATAATGAAGCCCTCCTTCCCTTATACGGATTCCATATTGAAAAGATGGTCAGAAAACGGAGTGGCATCGGTTTCCGACATCGATCTGCTCATCCCTGCATGGGGATCCACGGCGAAGCAGACAGGGATAATGCGAAGCAGCGGTTCCGTGACGGGGTCTGCAGCAAGGAAGAGCCCGCAGAATAAATTCCATAATTTTTCCGAGCGTCAGTATGATATGGATGAGCTGGAGGCAAGACTGCTCGGACAGAAACAGTCAAAGAAGGTAAGCCGCGTATAAACGTACAGAAACAGTCAAAGAAGGCAAGCCGCGTATAAGAGGACAGAAACAGTCAAGGAAGGCAAGCCGCATATAAGCGGATAAAAGCAGGCGGAGGGTTCAGCCGGAGGATAACCTCCGGAGTATACAGAGGGAGACTATGGATACCTTATACAGAGACATAATGACAGGATATGAGCGGCAGCTGGCCGCCGACAAGAGAGAGCAGAGAAGAAGGATACAGGAGGTCCAGGAGAGGATACCCCGGTACAAGGAGCTGGAGGACATGACAGCTGATATCTCCGCTCAGGCGGCGATAATGGCGGCCTCGGGACGGAAAACAGAGGTGACTCCCCTGCTGCAGGAGCTGACCCGCATAAGCGAGGAGAAAAAAAGAGTCCTGTCGGAATCCGGCGTGCCTGACGGATATCTGTCCATCAGATATGTCTGCCCGGACTGCAAGGATTCCGGATATATAGGCATGAAAAAATGCCACTGCCTCATGCAGAAGCTTACCGAAAGATACTGCGCGGGCAGCGGGATCTATGACAAGCTTAAGACGGAAAACTTTGATACCTTCTCCTTTGAGTACTTTTCCGGGCCGGAAAGAGACAATATGGAAAAGATATATGAGGCTGCGAAGGAATTCACATCAACATTTGCAGACACTTATTGTAATATGCTATTCTATGGAGATGTAGGGTGCGGCAAGAGCTTCATGTCGAATTGTATCGCAAAGGAGCTGATGGACAAAGGGACAGCCGTTTTTTACATCAGCGCCATAAGGCTCTTTGACATCCTGTCGGCCCACAGGTTTAATCTAAGCGGTAAGGACGCAGATGAATATGAAGCTTTATTTGAATATCCGCTTCTGATCATCGACGACCTGGGCACGGAGGTAAACAGCTCCGTGGTGGATTCTGAGTTGTTTAATGTATTGAATGAGCGGGATCTGAGATCAAGATCCACCATAATCTCAACGAATCTGTCGCTGGCGAAGCTTAAGGAAATATATTCAGAAAGGTCTGTATCCAGGATCCTCGGACATTATGAGATCTACAGGTTTTACGGAGATGATATCAGGCTTAAAAAGACGGAGGTAAGCTGAAGTGGCTCATACACACGACAAACGAAGGCTTGAGACCATACCCGTTGGCTCCCTCGGAGTCATAGCATTGGACGGATGCAGGGAGCTTGCCGAGAGGGTGGACGATTACCTGATCGGCTGGAGGGAGGACAGGGAGAATGAACACAAAAACTCCCTGGTATTCTCAGGATATATGAGAGACTCCTATCTGCTGGATGTATCTCTTCCGAGATTCGGATCCGGCGAGGGCAAGGGCATGATAAACGAATCTGTCCGCGGAATGGATCTTTATCTTCTTGTAGATGTCTGTAATTACAGTGTCACTTATAATATGTTCGGAGAAGAAAACCATATGTCTCCGGATGATCATTACCAGAATCTGAAACGTATAAGAGCAGACAGCATAAAAGATCTGCAAGAGAATCTCTGGACTGCGCCATAGCCCTGCAGGAGCTCGCAAAGATGGGGGTCGATAATATCATAACCTTCGATGCCCACGATCCCAGGGTCATGAATTCCATACCTCTCAAGGGCTTTGAAACTGTACAGGCCTCATATCAGTTCATCAAGGGACTGCTGACAAATATCAAGGATCTTTCCATCGAACCGGAGCATATGATGATAGTTTCTCCCGATGAGGGAGGGATGTCCAGGGCGATCTATATGGCAAACGTGCTGGGTCTTGACATGGGCATGTTTTATAAAAGACGTGATTATACCAGAGTGGTCGACGGAAGGAATCCGATCGTGGCACATGAATTCCTGGGCTCAGATGTGAGCGGCAAGGACATACTGGTGCTGGATGATATGATAGCCTCCGGCGAGAGCGTGATAGAGGTGGCGGGAGAGCTTAAAAAGAGAAACGCAGGCAGGATCTTCGTGGCGGCCACCTTCGGATTGTTTTCTCTCGGAATGGAGCCCTTTGACAGGGCAGTGGAGGAGGGGAGCATAACCGGAGTCCTCACCACAGATCTCGTATATCAGCCTGAGGAGCTGCTTCAAAGGCCCTGGTATATATCCTGTGACATGAGCAAATATCTGGCTTATATCATAGATACACTGAATCATGACTCATCCATCAGCGATCTGCTGAGTCCGAATAATCGTATACAATCCCTTGTTAACCGTTATAAAGCAGGGGAGATATAAGCCATACCGGAGTGAAGGGTCATGAGAGATGCACTGACCAGGATACTCAGCTTTATAATAATCTATAGCATTGCCGCTTTTATATTCAGCGCTACCATGAGTCACGGAAATACGACCACCACGACCGTGATGGGAGAGGCCTCCCTTCCCGTCGTGGCCGTAGTGTATAACGGAGCGGAAACAAATTCCATGCACGGGCTTGTGACAGAGCCCGATCTTTCAAAATACCGCGCGGACCTGTCCCCTCTCGGAGAGGGAAGGACCCTCGGCATCAAGGTAAAGCCCTATAAGGAAAAAATCACAGAGATAGCCTATGAGGTGCGCTCGGCAGACGGGAGCAGGCTTGTGGAGGCCTCGGAGCTTCTTGATTATACGGAGCGTAACGGGGAGATCTATGCGACCATAAAGCTGAAGGATCTTATATCTGACAAAACCGAGTATTCACTCTGTGTGGTGCTCACTCTGGAGGAGGAGAGGCAGGCCAGGTATTATACCAGGGTCATCTCAGATGAAAGCCTGCATGTAGCGGAAATGGTCACCTTTGTCAGCGATTTCTCCAATACTACAATGGACAAGGACTCTTCCGACATGATAGCTCCCTATCTTGAAAGCGACTCTTCGGGGGATAATTCCACCTATGCACATGTAGACATTCATTCCAGTCTGGAGCAGGTGACCTGGGGAGACCTGCAGCCGCAGAAGACGGGTTCCACGGCGGTGCGCGTGCTGGATATCGCAGGAGATATCGGCTCCTTCATGCTCACCTACCGCATGAGCTGCGGCATAGACAATAAGGACAGTGATTATGATATCAGGGAGTATTACCGCCTGAGATATTCGGATGAGAGGATATATCTACTGGATTATGAAAGGACGATGAATGAGGAATTCACCGGAGGCAAGTCCTCCTTCGCAAATGACAAGATAATCCTGGGGATACACGAACGCAATATAGAAATGGCAGAGAATAACTCCGGAAGCTCGGTAGCCTTTGTTTCCGGCGGGACGCTTTTTGTATATAAGGCGGAGGATTCGCATATAGCGAGGGTATTTTCCTTTGCGGATCCTGATCATGATGATGAGAGGAGCTCATATCAGGGCTATGATATCAGGATCCTGTCCGTGGACGAGGGCGGAAATGTCAGGTTCCTGGTTTACGGCTATCATAACAGAGGAGATCATGAGGGAGAGATATGCGCTGTGGTGTATTATTATGACAGCGCCCTGAATATAGTCGAGGAGGAGGTCTGCGTGCCCTATACCGGCTCCTCCGAGATGCTGGAGGCCAATATCAGGAGGCTCTCCTATGTGGACAATATCGGTAATTTCTATCTCTACCTTGACGGCAATATATATCGTATCGACGTGGCTAAAAAGTCAGATGATATCATTGCCTCGGGGATAGCCTTCGATGAGACGGCATCCTCAGCCAGCGGCAAGATGGGAGCCTTCATAGCCCAGGGTGCGATCGGCGCAGGCTCCAATGACGAGATGAGCTCCATGGCCGATACCATAACCATGATAGATATGTCTGACGGTACGATCACCGACCTCAAGGCGGATCCGGGATACAAGATCCGTCTGCTGGGCTTTATCGGGGAGGATCTCATCTCAGGGCAGCTGAAGATCACCGACAAGACCATCACTCCGCTCGGCATGCCCTTCATACCAATGTCGTCCATAAGGATCATAGGCGGCGACGGCACGGTAAAAAAGGAGTACTCGGAGCCCGGGTATTATATCTCCGATGTGGAGATAGACGGATCGACCATATATATAGACCGGATGGTAAGAAATGCGGACGGCAGCTACACGGCGACAGAGGGTAACCAGATAATGAGCAGCACCGTGGAGAATAATGCCCAGAATAAGATAGTGGTGGCAGCTACGGAGCAGAGGGAGACGATCACAGAGATACAGCTTGTAAATGATATAGCGGTATCAAGACTCCAGCTGCTCACACCGGACTTTGCTCTTTTTGAAGGGGACAGATCCATCACGGCGGCGGGCAATCAGGGCGCCGAGGATAAGGAATACCTCGTATATGCAAAGGGCGGGATATGGGGAGCCAGCTCAGATCCCGGCACATCCGTAAAAAATGCGTCTGAGCAGGCAGGTATAGTTTTGAGCATGAAAAACACCTATATCTGGAGGAAGGGAAGCAGGGATACGAAGCATATCATAACCGGGCTGTCGGAGCTTGAGGGCAGGGGAGAGCACGGGGCTTTGTATGACTGTCTGGATGCCGTGCTTTCATATGCAGGCTCCGGAACCTCATCCTATGAGATGATGATGAACGGGGAGACCTCGGAGGGTCTCATGGAGTCCAATATAGAAGGAGATGCCCTGTCTCTTATGGGGATAGAGCTTTCGGATGTACTGTATTATGTATCAAAGGACTGTCCCGTCATAGCACTGACACAGGGCGGACCGGTGCTTATAGTGGGTTATGATACGAATAATACGCTGATCTACGATCCGGGCCTTGGGACTACCCATCATGTGGGCATCAATGATTCCAGAGAGATGTTTGCAGCAGCGGGAAATGAATATCTGACCTATATCAACGAATGAGGGGGCTCATCTTCTGAAGCACCAGGTAAAGAGCAGGGATCATGCCCAGCTCCCTGTCCTCCGGGGTCAGGGTATAGATGAAGGCAGGCCTGCCTGTGGTCACAAAGCGCATGCTGCCCTCAAAGGATGTGAGCACAGGGGCGATATTTGTGGGATCTATGGTGGCATTCTGATAGATGGTCATGGTTATATCCTTATCCGTGACCTTGATATTTTCTATGAACAGCTCATGAGCCCTGGTGCGAAGAAGGGCTATCTCTATGAGATTTTCCGTGCCGGAGGGGATCTTTCCGAAACGGTCGGCGAGCTCGTCCCTCATATCGGAAGCCTCATCATCAGAGGAAACCTTTGCGATACGCTTATACATATCAAGCTTCATGTTTTCATTCCTTATATAGCTGTCCGGGATTAGGGCATCTATATCCATATCGATATAGGTGGAGAAATCACCGCTGCGGTCGTCTATGCCGCGCTCCTTTTTGACGGCGGAATCAAGCATCCTGCAGTAGAGATCATAGCCTACCTCTGCCATATGGCCTGACTGCTCGGCGCCCAGCACATTTCCGGCGCCGCGTATCTCCAGATCCTTCATTGCTATCTTAAAGCCGCTCCCGAGATCCGTGAATTCCTTGATGGCGGAAAGCCTTTTCTCTGCGGTCTCTTTTAGCATGCGGTCCCTTCTGTACATAAGGAAGGCGTAGGCCATGCGGTTTGACCTGCCTACCCTGCCGCGAAGCTGATAAAGCTGGGCAAGGCCCATCCTCTCGGAATCATCGACTATGATGGTATTGACATTGGGGATGTCAAGGCCGGTCTCTATTATGGTGGTGGAGACAAGGATATCTATATCACCATTGATGAAATCAACCATTATATCCTCCAGCTGTCTCTCATTCATCTGTCCGTGGGCGAAGGATACGACAGCGTCAGGCATGAGACTCTGCACTTTGGCCGCCACATCGGCGATGTCATTTACCCTGTTATGCACGTAATATACCTGGCCGCCCCGGGCGACCTCGCGGCTCAGCGCCTCTCTTACCATCTCCTCGGAATATTCCATGACGAAGGTCTGGATAGGAAGCCTGTCCTGGGGCGCCTCCCTCAAAAGTGACATATCCCTTATACCTGCAAGACTCATATGAAGAGTTCTGGGTATGGGGGTCGCCGTGAGAGTGAGGACGTCCACATTATGTCTGAGCTCCTTGATCCTCTCCTTATGAGTCACTCCGAAGCGCTGCTCCTCATCCACCACCAGAAGGCCCAGATCCTTGAAGCCTACGTCCTTTGACAGGAGACGGTGGGTGCCTATCACGATATCGATCGAGCCGTTTTTGAGTCCTGCCACGGTCTTTTTTATCTGTGATGCTGAGCGGAATCTTGAAAGCATCTCTATCTGTACCGGATATGAGGACATGCGCTGGGTGAAGGTCTGCATATGCTGCTGCGCAAGGATGGTCGTGGGAACAAGGACTGCCACCTGCCTGCCCTCCTGGACCGTCTTGAAGGCGGCCCTGATCGCTATCTCGGTCTTGCCGAAGCCCACATCCCCGCAGATAAGGCGGTCCATTATCACGGAGCTTTCCATGTCATGCTTCACATCCGCTATGGCCTGAAGCTGGTCGTCGGTCTCATCATAGGGGAAAAGCTCCTCGAATTCATTCTGCCAGACGGTATCGGGGCCGTAGACATAGCCCTCGCTTCCGGCCCTGCTCGCATACAGCTCCACAAGCTGTTTCGCCACGCCGTCCACAGCCTGGCGCACCCTGGTCTTTGTCTTTTTCCACTCGGTGCCGCCGAGCTTATTGAGCTTTACCCTTTTCTCAGTGCCTTTGTCGGCGTATTTCTGGAGGGAATCAAGATTTGAGGCGATGACATTCACGAAGCCTCCGCCGCCGTATTCTATACGGACATAATCCCTTGTGACACCGCCTATGGCTATGCTGGTAAGTCCTCTGTAGATGCCTATCCCGTGGGCCTCGTGAACCACATAATCCCCGGGGGTCAGATCCGTAAAGGAGGATATCTTTTCTCCCTCATAGGCCGTCCTGTGCCTGTGTTTTTTCCTGACCTTGCCGCCGAATATATCGGATTCGGATATCACCGCAAAGCCTATATCGGGGAATTCAAAGCCCTTGAAGAGGTTGCCGTAGGTCAGCATGATCTCGCCGCCGGAAAGAAGCCTGTCTTCGTCCTCACTGTAAAAGGCGGTGATCTCCTGATCCGAGAGATCCTCAGTGAGCTTCCTTGCCCTTGTATGCGAAGGAGAGAGGATGACGACCCGGCTTTTTCTTTTTTTGTATCTTTTAAGGTCGGAGGCCAGCTGTTCAAAGCTTTTATTATAGGAGCTGATCCCCTGGGAATTCACGATGAACTCCGCCTGATAGGAGTAGTCCTCATGATGGAGGCTTATCATGGATGCTGCCAGCACATGAAGCTCCATAAGCCTTGCAAAAACCTGATCCGAAGGGATCATGACACCGCCCTCGCCCGGAAGCATGTGCCCGGAGGCTATCCTGTGGGTGACACTGTCAGTCCACTCCGTCCATACCGCATGGGCCCTCTCCTCACAGCGGGCAGGCTCGTCCAGCATTATGATCATATCCCTTCCGGTAAAATGATCCAGCAGGTTTTCGGGCTTTTCATAAAGATAATCTATATAAGGGGAAAGATTTATGCCGAGGCCTGAAACCAGAGCTTCGCAGATCTGATCCGTGTAGGTTTTGAGCCTGTAGGCGGCCTCGGTCTGCATGGATCTGCGGAGCCTTGAATGAACCTTCTCACACTCCTTTTCAAGTCTCAGCTTCGCGGCAAGGCGCATATCCCGGTCGGTTATCATATCGGTCGCGGGATAGATAGAGACGGTTTCGAGCTTTTCTATGGAGCGCTGGCTTAAGGCATCATATTCCCTTATGCTTGAGATCTCATCCCCCCAGAGCTCGATACGGAGCGGATTCTCCTCAGTAAGGGGATAGATATCGATGATACCGCCCCTTACGGCAAACTGACCGGGCTCCTCGGCCTCGGGCTCCCTCTCGTAGCCCAGATCCGTAAGCCTCGCAGGGAAGTCACCTGTATCTATGACATCACCTGTGGAGAGCTCTATTATATTATCCGTAACAAGGGAGGCCGGAGGCATCTTTTCCATCAGCGCGTCGAAGGTCGTGATAAAGGTGAGCCCGCCCTCGGGGATATCCTTCTGATGGAGGGCCTTAAGAGCCTGCATCCTCTGCCTGATGAGAAGATTGCCGGAGAGGTCCGCCTGATAGAACATCATATCCCTTGCGGGATAATAATATACCTCCCTGCCGAAAAGATAAGCCGTCTCCTCGATCTGCCGGGCCCTTATCTCGTCGGGAGCGATGAAAAGCCGGATCCTTCCCGGAAGCGCATAAGAAAAGACCGTACGGGCCGGATCCGTAAGGCCTGTGATCCCTGTGATGCCCTTTGATTTAAGGGCTTTGCACAGGTCTTCATATATTCCGAGTTCTTTTATGGGAGCGGTTAATGCCTTCATCCGTTAAACCGGGACATGACAAGACCGGTATCATCCTTCAGCATGGCTTCTACCGATTCCGCAGCCCTTTCTCTTACATCCTTCATTATTTTTTCCTCATCGGGAGAAAAGCCTGAAAGCACCCAGTCAGCAAGATCCCGGTCCTGAGGCTTCGCTCCCACGCCTACCCTGACTCTCCTGAAGCTTTCGGTGCCAAGGCGGGATATGATATCCTTCATTCCGTTATGCCCCCCGGCGGAGCCCTCCGGACGGATACGTATTTTGCCCACGGGAAGATCTATATCATCATAGATCACGATAAGATCCCTTGCGGGATCAGCCTTGTAGAAATTCACGGCATCAGCTATGGCCTCTCCGGAGAGATTCATATAGGTCTGAGGCTTCATTAGCATCAGTCTCACACCCTCGACCGTACCGGTCCCGCAAAGGGACCGGTGCTTTTTTGAATCTGTCCGTATACCCCACCTGCCGGACAGGATATCCAGTACCTCAAAGCCTGTATTGTGCTTTGTATGCTCATATTTTTTATCCGGATTGCCGAGGCCTGCTATTATCAGCATTACATTATGAACCTGTCGCCGGATTCGATCACGACATCGACACCCTGCTCGCATTTATGATAATAATTGCTGCGTATGGTACTGTGGCTCTCTACGATGCAGTTCTCGAGATGGGAATTATCCGCTATATATACATCATTCAGGATGATGGAGTTTTTGATATAGCAGTTATTCCCGACGAAGGTCTTCTTGAATATCATCGAATCCTCCACGGTGCCGTTTATGATGGAGCCCGAGGCTATCATGCTGTTTTTGATATTGGAGCCGGAATTGATCTTTGCCGGAGGCAGATCGTCGACCTTGGTATAGATACCGGGGTAATCGATCATGAAGAAATACCTGACCTCTTTTTTAAGGAAATCCATATTGGTACGGTAATAATCCTCGATCGATGCGATATTGCTCCAGTAGGTCTCAAGCTTATAGCCGTATATCGCCTTTACATCACGGTATCTGACCAGGATATCGCTGACAAAATCATGCCTGTCCTCCTCGGCGCATCTCTCGATCAGCTCGATGAGATGCCTGCGCCGCAGGATATATATGCCGCAGGAGACGGTATTGGAGCTTGTGACTATGGGCTTCTCCTCAAAATCTATGATCCTGTTGTTCTCATCCATCTTCACGCAGCCGTAGCGGTCTGAATGAAAGCCCTCCTCCATTTCCTTCACTACGACAGTGATATCCGCCTGCTTCTCTATATGATATTCCAGGACCTTCCCGTAATCTATCTTGTATATGCCGTCGCCGGAGGCTATGATCACATAGGGCTCATGGCTGTTTTTGAGGAAGGAAAGATTCTGGTACATGGCATCGGCGGTGCCTCTGAACCAGAGATTATTATCATCGGTTATCGAGGGCGTAAAGATAGTGAGGCCGCCCTGCTTGCGTCCGAAATCCCACCATTTGGAAGAGCTTAAATGCTCGGTCAGGGATCTGGAATTATACTGGGTGAAAACCGCCACTCTCTGCACATGTGAATTCGTCATGGAGGACAGGGCGAAATCAATGCTGCGGAAATTACCCACAATCGGAAGAGCCGCGACTGCCCTGTTTTTTGTAAGCTCCCTGATACGGCGGCTGTTGCCCCCTGCAAGTATCATGCCTATCGCTCTCATCGCCTGTCACCTCCCCTTATCAGAGTGCTGCCCGGCAGGAGCCTGCCGTTAGGAAAATCATCCTCTGTAAAGCAGCCTGCAGCCACGGAGTTTTTGCCTATGCTGACTCCGTCAGGAATCACGCTTCTCTCTCCTATGGTGACGAGACCGTGATTGTATATATCGGGGCGGGTGTCGTTTTCGGCCTCCTCGCCGGTGCCGAGGCGGACATTATCACCGATCGTCACATCCTCCGCGATTATGGCCTTTTCGATGAAGCAGCCCTTCCCGATGTGGACGCCGTTCATAATGATGGAATCCCTTATCTCGGTGCCCTCGCCCACGATCACGTCGCCGCCCATCACGGAGGCGCAGACCCTGCCGTAGATGCCGGTCCGCTCTCCCACAATTGTCCGCTCTACATAGGCATTATTGCCCACATAGGTAGGAGGCACGGCCTGGGCCTTGGTATATATCTTCCAGTATTCCTCATAGAGATTGAATTCGGGGATGATATCTATGAGCTCCATATTCGCTTCCCAGTAGGAATAGAGAGTACCTACATCCTTCCAGTAGGAATTGAATTCATAAGCGAATATATTCTCCTTCTTTTCGTGGCAATAAGGGATCACATGCTTGCCGAAGTCAAGATTCGGCTGGTCGGCATTTGCCATGAGGGCTTCCCTTAAGGTCTTCCAGGAGAAGATATATATTCCCATGGAGGCCAGATTGCTGCGGGGCTGCTTCGGCTTTTCCTGGAATTCGGTAATGCGCTTGCCCTCATCAGTCACGACGATGCCGAACCTGCCGGCCTCCTCCATGGGCACCGGCATCACCGCAAGTGTGACTGTGGCGCCCTTTTTCTTATGGAAATCCAGCATGACCTCATAATCCATCTTGTAAATATGATCGCCGGAAAGGATGAGCACATAATCCGGATTGAAGCTCTCCATATATTCGATATTCTGATATATGGCATTGGCTGTGCCTGTATACCAGTCGGTGTTTATATTGCGCTCGAAGGGCGGAAGCACTGTGACGCCGCCTATATTCCTGTCGAGATCCCAGGGGATGCCTATCCCGATGTGGGTATTGAGCCTTAAGGGCTGATACTGGGTCAGCACTCCGACTGTGTCTATGCCTGAATTAATGCAGTTTGAAAGCGGAAAATCGATTATGCGGTACCGTCCCCCGAAGGGTACCGCAGGTTTAGCCATACGGGTCGTCAGAACCCCGAGTCTGCTTCCCTGTCCCCCGGCAAGAAGCATGGCTATCATTTCTTTCTTAACCATATGATCCTTCTCCTTAAATGCGTATTCAAATATCTGACTTAAATTTTATCATAATTTCGTCAGGTTTTGTCATATACATAAGAAAAAAGGAGGTGATTGATAATATACTTGTTGTTATGATAGAATACATTGTTTGAAGGTGTCGATCAAAAGGCCGGAAAGGGGCAATATGGACAGACAGAATCTTACATTATTAACAGATCTATACGAGCTCACTATGATGCAGGGCTATTTCAAGAATGAAAACGCCAACCAGACCGTGATATTCGATATGTTTTACCGGACTAATCCCCTGGAGAGCGGATATGCGGTGATGGCAGGCCTGGAGCAGGTCATACAGTACATCAAGGAGCTTAGATTTGATGCGGAGGATATCGAGTATTTACGGGGACTGGGGATATTCCAGGAGGATTTTCTGGAGTACCTGAAGGATTTCAGATTCACGGGATCGGTCTGGTCCATACCCGAGGGTGAGGTCATATTTCCCAGGGAGCCTCTCGTAAAGGTGATAGCTCCCATAATGCAGGCGCAGCTTGTGGAGACGGCGATACTTAATATCATAAACCACCAGTCACTCATAGCGACAAAAACAGCCAGGGTATGCTATGCGGCCCGCGGGGACGGGGTCATGGAGTTCGGCCTGAGGCGGGCCCAGGGACCAGACGCAGGGACATACGGCGCAAGGGCTGCGATGATAGGAGGCTGCATAGGCACCTCCAATGTACTCGCGGGACAGCTTTTTGATGTGCCCGTAAAGGGAACAAATGCGCATTCATGGGTGATGAGCTTCCCTGATGAGCTTACGGCCTTCAGGAAATATGCGGAGATATATCCCGATGCCTGCCTGCTCATAGCAGATACCTATGATACACTCAAATCCGGAGTACCGAATGCCATAAAGGTATTTACGGAGCTCAGGGAAAAGGGAATACATCCGAAGCTCTACGGAGTCAGGTTTGATTCGGGAGATCTGGCATATCTTTCAAAGAAGGCAAGAAAGATGCTTGATGAGGCGGGCTTCCCCGACGCGGTGCTCTCCGCATCGAATGATCTGGATGAATTCCTCATAGATTCACTGAAGGTGCAGGGAGCGATGATAACCAGCTGGGGCGTGGGCACGAATCTCATAACCTCAAAGGACTGGCCTGCCTTCGGCGGAGTGTACAAGCTTGCAGGCATAGTCAATGAGGACGGCAGCTGCACGCCGAAGATCAAGCTTTCGGAGAATTCTGAGAAGATAACCAATCCGGGGAATAAGAAGATAATAAGGGTATATGACAGTGAGGGCAAGGTGAAGGCAGATCTTATCTGTCTGATAGAGGAGGAATTCGATCCGAAGGAGGACCTGATCCTTTTCGATCCCCAGGAGCCCTGGAAGAGGACAAGGCTCAAGGGCGGTGAGTATACCATGAGGGAGCTTATGATACAGGTATTTGACAAGGGGGAGTGTGTATATACTTCGCCATCCGTCATGGAGATGAGGGATTACTGTCGGAAAGAGCTGGATACACTTTGGGATGAGACGAGGAGGCTTGTGAATCCGCATAAGGTTTATGTGGATCTGTCGCAGAAGCTGTATGATATGAAGCTGAATCTGCTGGACGAGATGAGTATGAGGTGAACGTGAGATGACACTGTGAAGAGGGCAGGGGATGAGTATAAGATAACACTGTGAAGAGGCCTGATGAGATGAGATGTTTTCAGCGCCGTACTTTTTCGAGGCGTGATGTCACTTAGAAAGTGCTCCTAAACTCAGGGGCTCGCGTACATGGATGTACGCGAGAGGCATTCCTGCAAAATATGCCCTTTGGCATATTTTGAGCGCCGTTTAGATGCGCCGGGCGCATCTGGCGCCGAGACATGGATGTGAATAATGCCGGCCCCGTGGGGAGCCAATACATAAATGCACTTTCTTAGTGACATAGCTGAGAAAAAACTGCAAGCTGAAAATATCTCATTTCAGCAGGCCAGGCACACAGTGAACATACTTCATATTATAAGTATTATTTACAAAGGAATTCATAGTAAGAAATAAAAAATCAGGAGAGAAAAATGTATCAGAAAGTTAACACAGATCTGAATTTCGTGGACCGGGAGAGGGAGGTCGAGAAGTTCTGGAAGGATGAGGACATCTTCATGAAGTCCATGGAGATCCGAAAGGACGGACCTATCTATACCTTTTATGACGGACCGCCCACGGCAAACGGCAAGCCCCATATAGGGCATGTGCTTACCAGGGTCATCAAGGATATGATCCCGAGATACCGTACCATGAAGGGGTATTATGTGCCGAGGAAGGCTGGATGGGATACCCACGGACTCCCGGTGGAGCTCGAGGTCGAGAAAAAGCTGGGACTTGACGGCAAGGACCAGATAGAGGAATACGGACTGGAGCCTTTCATAGGAGAATGTAAGGAATCTGTCTGGAAATATAAGGGCATGTGGGAGAAATTCTCAGGGCAGGTAGGCTTCTGGGCCGATATGGACGATCCCTATGTCACATATCATGACGACTTCATAGAGTCCGAATGGTGGGCTTTAAAGCAGATATATGACAAGGGTCTCCTGTATAAGGGCTTCAAGATAGTCCCTTATTGTCCCAGGTGCGGGACTCCGCTCTCGTCACATGAGGTGGCGCAGGGCTATAAGGCAGTGAAGGAGCGCTCGGCCATAGCAAGGTTTCAGGTAAAGGGTGAGGAGAATAAATACATCCTGGCATGGACCACAACCCCCTGGACCCTGCCCTCAAACGTGGCTCTCTGCGTGAATCCCGATGAGGAATACTGCGAGGTAAAGACAGCAGACGGATATGATTACATCATGGCTAAGGCCCTGCTCGAGAAGGTGCTCGGCGGAGAGGACGCGCCCACGAGCCCCTATGAGATAATAAAGACCTGCAGCGGATCAGAGCTTTGCGGCATAGAATACGTGCCTCTCTTTGAATGCGCTGCGGCAGAGGCTGAGAGACAGCATAAAAAGGCGCATTACATCGTGGCGGACGGCTATGTCACCATGGAGGACGGTACCGGAGTGGTACATATAGCTCCTGCCTTCGGTGAGGACGACGCGAGAGTAGGAAGGGCGAATGACCTGCCTCTGGTACAGTTTGTCGATGACAAGGGGCATATGACGGAGCAGACCCCCGTAGCCGGGCTTTTCGTGAAGGACGCGGATCCCGAGATACTCAAGGATCTGGACAGGAGAGGGCTTTTATTCTCGGCTCCGAAATTCGAGCATGATTATCCTTTCTGCTGGAGATGCGACACGCCGCTCATATATTATGCAAGGGAATCCTGGTTCATCAAGGTGACCGAGGTCAAGGACCAGATGATCGAGAATAATAAAAAGATCAACTGGATCCCCCAGAATATAGGCACGGGAAGATTCGGAGAGTGGCTCAATAATATCCAGGACTGGGCAGTATCCAGAAACAGATACTGGGGGACGCCCTTGAATATCTGGGAGTGCCCCGACTGCGGAGAGAGGCTTTCCGTAGGCTCCAGGGAGGAGCTGTATAAGCTCACGGGACTGGAGGAGGCAAAGACTGTGGAGCTCCACAGGCCCTTCATAGACAGATTCACCATCAAATGCGCAAAATGCGGCGGTGAGATGAAGAGAGTGCCCGAGGTCATAGACTGCTGGTTTGATTCAGGTGCGATGCCTTTCGCACAGCATCATTATCCCTTCGAGAATAAGGAGCTTTTCGAGCAGCAGTATCCGGCAGCCTTCATATCAGAGGCAGTGGACCAGACCAGGGGATGGTTTTATTCCCTTCATGCAGAGTCAACACTGCTTTTCGGCAAGCCCGCATATGAAAATGTCATAGTACTGGGGCTTGTGCTCGATGAGGACGGCAATAAGATGAGCAAATCAAAGGGGAATTCCGTGGATCCTTTTGATGCCCTGGACCGTTTCGGAGCGGATGCCATCAGATGGTATTTCTATATCAATTCCGCGCCCTGGCTTCCAAACAGGTTCCATGACAAGGCAGTGGTGGAGTGCCAGAGGAAATTCATGGGAACCCTGTGGAATACCTACGCCTTCTTCGTGCTCTATGCGAATATAGACGATTTCGACGCATCAAAATATAAGCTGGAGCCTGAGAAGCTCGCAGTGATGGACAAATGGATACTTTCAAAGCTGAATTCCTGCATCAGGCAGACAGATGCTTATCTTAATGATTACAGGATAACAGAGGCAGCCAAGTGCCTGCAGGATTTTGTGGATGATATGAGCAACTGGTATGTGAGACGCTCCAGAGAGAGATTCTGGGCATCGGGCATGGAGCAGGATAAGATAAATGCTTACATGACGCTCTATACCTGCCTTGTAAATATATCTAAGGCAGCGGCTCCCATGATACCCTTCATGACAGAGGAGATATATCAGAATCTCGTGCTCTCGGTCGACAAGAGCCAGCCCGAATCCATACATCTTACTGATTATCCCGTATGTGATGAGAGCATGGTGGATGAGAAGCTTGAGCATGACATGGATGAGGTCCTTGATATAGTAGTGCTGGGCCGCGCCGCAAGAAATGCAGTGAATATCAAAAACCGCCAGCCCATCGCAAGGATGTATGTGAAGGCCGGCGAGACGCTCTCGGACTTCTATACGGATATCGTGGCGGATGAGCTTAATGTAAAAGAGGTGGTATTCTCCGATGATGTGAGGGGATATACGACCTATACCTTCAAGCCGCAGCTGCGCACTGTAGGCCCGAAATACGGCAAGCAGCTGGGTGCCATCCGTGAATATCTCTCAAAGATAGACGGCAATGCAGCCATGGACCAGCTTAATGCCGGAGAGGAGCTGCGCCTCGAGGCCGACGGAGTGGAGATAGTCCTCGAAAAGGAGGATCTGCTGATAGAGATGACCTCGAAGGAGGGCTTCGTGGAGCAGGGCGATAATAAGATCACAGTAGTCCTTGATACGAATCTCACACCGGAGCTCATAGAAGAGGGCTTCGTGCGCGAGCTTATCTCCAAGGTCCAGAATATGAGAAAAGAAGCCGGTTTTGAGGTCATGGACAGGATCACCGTATATGAAAAGGATAATGAGGTCCTGGCAAAGTACCTTATGGACAACAGGGACTTCGTATTGAAGGAGGTCATGGCTTCCGACATAGTCACAGGCTCCGTGGACGGATATACCAGGGAATGGGATATCAACGGCGAGCATGTGACGCTTGGTGTGAAGAAGAACTGAAAACAAAATAACATAGATTAAGGAGAGAATATGCTATCTACAAACACAACTTTTGACAAGGAGGCCTTCAAAAAAGAGGTCCGTGAGCAGGTCAAGGTCCTCTACAGAAGGACTCTGCAGGAGGCGAGCCCGCAGCAGGTCTACCAGGCAGTCTGCTACGCGGTGAAGGACACCATCATCGACAACTGGATGAAGACCCAGAAGGCAATGGATGCCCAGGATCCGAAGACTGTGTATTATATGTCGATGGAATTCCTGATGGGACGCGCACTGGGCAATAATCTCATCAATCTCTGCGAATATAAGGAAGTGAAAAAAGCTTTGAAGGAGCTTGATATCGACCTTAATGAGGTGGAGGACCAGGAGCCGGATGCAGCGCTTGGAAACGGAGGCCTCGGAAGGCTTGCAGCCTGCTTCCTTGATTCGCTGGCAACCCTGAGCTATCCGGCATACGGCTGCGGCATCAGATACAGATACGGCATGTTCAAGCAGAAGATCAGGGACGGATATCAGATAGAGGCTCCCGATGACTGGCTGAGAGACGGCAATCCCTTCGAGCTCAGACGCCATGAGTACAAGAAGGAGGTCAAATTCGGCGGCTATGTAAGGGTTGAGACAGATGAGAATGGCCGTAACAAATTCATCCAGGAGGGATATCAGTCAGTAAACGCGATACCCTACGATATGCCCATAGTAGGCTACGGCAACGGCATAGTCAATACTCTCCGCATATGGGACGCAGAGCCCGTGGAATGCTTCGAGCTGGATTCCTTTGACAAGGGTGATTATCACAAGGCTGTGGAGCAGGACAATCTGGCAAGGAATATAGTAGAGGTCCTCTATCCGAATGACAACCACTATGCCGGCAAGGAGCTCAGACTCAAGCAGCAGTACTTCTTCATCTCCGCATCAGTGCAGGAGGCAGTGGCAAAATATATGAGGAAGCACGATGATATCAGGAAATTTGCCGACAAGAATGTATTCCAGCTCAATGATACCCATCCTACGGTGGCAGTACCCGAGCTTATGAGGATACTCATGGACGAGCAGGGACTCACCTGGGACGAGGCATGGGCAGTGACCACAAGGACCTGCGCATATACAAACCATACCATCATGAGCGAGGCGCTGGAGAAATGGCCCCTCGAGCTTTTCTCAAGGCTGCTCCCCCGTATCTATCAGATCGTGGAGGAGATAAACCGTCGCTTCTGCCTGCATATCAGCGAGAAATATCCCGGTGATCAGGAGAAGATAAGAAAGATGGCCATAGTCTATGACGGCCAGGTACGCATGGCAAATCTCGCCATCTGCGCAGGCTTCTCAGTAAACGGCGTGGCAAGGCTCCATACAGAGATATTAAAGAAGCAGGAGCTCAAGGACTTCTATGAGATGTTCCCTGAGAAGTTCAATAATAAGACAAACGGCATCACCCAGAGACGTTTCCTCCTTCACGGAAATCCTCTCCTCGCAGAATGGGTCACAGACCATGTGGGACCTGACTGGATCACGGATCTCTCCGCCATCAAGGGCGTGGAGGTATATGCCGATGATAAAAAGGCGCAGAAGGAATTCATGAATATCAAATACAAGAATAAGGAGCGCCTTGCAAAATACATCCTCGAGCATAACGGCGTAGAGGTGGATCCCAGATCAATATTTGATGTCCAGGTAAAGAGACTGCATGAATACAAGAGACAGCTCTTAAACATCCTGCATGTCATGTATCTTTATAATAAAATAAAGGCCAATCCGACCATGGAATTCACACCCAGGACCTTCATTTTCGGCGCCAAGGCGGCAGCGGGCTACAAGATCGCCAAGCTTACGATCAAGCTCATAAACAGCGTGGCCGAGGTGGTGAATAATGACGCTTCCATCGGAGGCAAGATCAAGGTCGTATTCATCGAGGATTACAGGGTGTCAAATGCAGAGATGATATTTGCTGCAGCAGATGTCTCAGAGCAGATCTCGACTGCATCCAAGGAGGCTTCCGGCACAGGAAACATGAAATTCATGCTGAATGGAGCACTTACCATAGGCACTATGGACGGAGCCAATGTGGAGATGGCAGAGGAGGTAGGAGAGGAGAATATGTTCATCTTCGGAATGTCCTCTGATGAGGTCATAGGCTATGAGAATAACGGCGGCTACGATCCCATGACTATCTTCAACAGCGATCAGGATATAAGGGACGTGCTCATGCAGCTCATAAACGGCTTTTATTCAAAGTCGGATCCGGAGAGGTTCAGGGATATATATAATTCCCTGCTTAATACCCAGTCCACCTCCAAGGCGGATACGTATTTCATACTGAAGGATTTCCGCAGCTATGCAGAGGCTCAGGAAAAGGTTGAGGAATGCTATAAGGACGAGACCGGATGGGCCCGCAAGGCAATACTCAATACGGCAGCCGCAGGGAAATTCTCCTCAGACCGTACCATACAGGAGTATGTGGACGAGCTCTGGCATCTTGACAAGATAAATCTCAAGAAGCCCGGCATAAGGAAGAAGTGAGCAGAAAAACAGGAAAAATATATGCAATCATACAGGGGCTCGCCATAATCGACGTGCTCCTGCTCATGTTGTGCGCAATACTTGCTTTTAAGGCTATAGATTATCAAAAGGAAAACGCAAGACTGGCACAGGCCAATGAGGATCTCCAGATTTCCCTGAACAGGGCGCAGAACCCGTCAGGGGGATCCGTGGAGGCCGGAGCCATGGAATCAGAAGAAATGGTATCCGACGGCGTGCCGGAAATACCACTTGAGGAGCTGCCGGAGAGTGATACGAAGGCAGTACTCAAAAGCTATGCAGAGCAGGGGAAGAGCTTTATCACCACCCTGAAGGCGATATTTGCGGATCAGTTCGTGATCGCGGATGAGGGGAAGTTTTATTTCATGGATATAGATCCGTCCCTCCGGCCTTATTCATATGACAGCTCCAAGATGACCCTCACGGACGAGGGAGTGATACAGTATGAGGATGAAAGCATGGATGTCAGCTACGGCATCGACATCTCCCAGCATAACGGGGAGATAGACTGGGAGGAGTTTTATAAAAACGATTATATCCCGGATTTCATCTATATAAGGCTGGGACTCAGGGGCTATGAATCAGGGAGACTTGTGGCGGATACGCAGGTATCCGCAAACCTCATAGGCGCCAGGGAGTCAGGGGCGGAGGTCGGAGTGTATTTCGTGACCCAGGCCGTAAATGAAGAGGAGGCCAGGGAGGAAGCGAGATTTGTGATAGATACCCTGTCTGATAATAAGGTGGATCTCCCCATTGCAATAGATGTGGAAAAGATCGAAAATTATCAGACGAAGCCCAGGACAGCGGATCTCTCCGCTGCGGAATATACGCAGAATGTGCTCGCCTTCGTGGATGAGCTGAAAAAATACGGCTATGAGACCATTATCTACGGGAACGGAAAGAGCTTCATGCTGATGATGGACATCACACAGATCGATGATATAGACAAATGGTTTGCAGACTATGTGGCGACGGATGATTACACGCCTTATTTCCCTTATGATTTCTCCATCTGGCAGTTCAGCAGCCAGGGCTATATGCAGGGCATCACAGGGGACGTGGATCTGAATATACGGTTTAATAAAGATAACTGACATTCTTTAACAGGAACTATTGGAGATATTTCAGCTGATGCTGGAGGATGGGAATTAAAAGGAAATGAAGGTAGTATTATTAGCGGGCGGGAAGGGCACAAGGATATCTGAAGAGAGCCAATACCGCCCGAAACCAATGATAGAGATAGGCGGCAAGCCGATACTCTGGCACATTAATGAAGGAATATTCCTATTACGGCTTCAATGAATTCGTGATCTGCGCAGGGTATAAGCAGGAATATATCAAGGAGTGGTTCAGCCGATATTTCATCAGCTACTCTGATGTGACCTTTGATTATAGGGGGGGACTGAAGACCGTGATCCATGATGAGCATATAGAGCCCTGGGTGGTCACTGTGGTGGATACGGGGCTTAATACCATGACCGGGGGCCGCGTGAAGCGTGTGCAGAAATATATAGGGGATGAGCCCTTCATGCTGACCTACGGGGACGGGGTCTGTGATGTAAATATCTCAAAGCTCCTTGATTTTCATAAGGAAAACGGGAAGACGGCCACTCTCACGGCAGTATTAAGAGAAGAGGAAAAGGGCGTCCTTGATATAGATGAGAATAATTCCGTCAGATCCTTCAGGGAAAAGAGGGCATCCGACGGGACACCGATAAATGCGGGCTACATGGTCCTGGAGCCGAAGATTTTCGACTATATAGAAGGCGACTCCACAGTATTTGAGCGCGATGTGCTGGAGAAGCTTGCTGATGAGGGAGAGCTCATGAGCTATACCCATAAGGGCTTCTGGCAGTGTATGGACAGCGCCAGGGAAAAGGTGATACTCGAGACCATGATAGAAAACGGCAAGGCGCCCTGGATACATAAGGAGCAGCCATAAGAGAGAGCAGACGTAAGAGAGGGAGCGGAGTAAGAGAGTGATCAGCCGTAAGAGTGGGATCAACGTAAGAGAAGGAACAGACGTAAGAGAAGGATCAGACGCAGAAAAGAGACAGGGGAGAGAAATGACAGAGCAGGAACTTAGAAATCAGATCAAGGATCTCGTAGGAGAATATTACAGGGAATATAAGGCGCCTGCCGAATCAAAGGAGGATTTCAGACCCGGAGACAGGATAAGCTATGCCTCGAGGGTATATGACGAGAAGGAAATGCAGAGCCTTACGGACGCGATGCTTGATTTCTGGCTCACGGCAGGACGCTTCTCAGAGGAATTTGAGAGAGATTTCGCCTCCTGGATCGGCTCGAAATACGCCCATCTCGTAAATTCCGGATCCAGCGCAAACCTCATAGCCTTCATGGTCCTCACAGCCCCGGAGCTGGGAGAGAGAAGGGTGAAAAGAGGCGATGAGGTCATAACAGTCGCCTGCGGCTTCCCCACCACGGTGGCGCCCATATTGCAATACGGCGCAGTACCGGTTTTCGTGGATGTCACGATACCGCAGTATAATATAGACATATCAAGGCTTGAGGAGGCTCTGTCTGATAAGACCAAGGCTGTAATGATAGCCCATACACTGGGAAATCCCTTTGATATAAAGGCCGTAAAGGAATTCTGCGACAGACATAAGCTCTGGCTTGTAGAGGATAACTGCGATGCTCTGGGCTCCAAATATACCATAGACGGAAAGACAAAATATACCGGAACCTGGGGCGATATAGGGACCTCCAGCTTCTATCCCCCCCATCATATGACGATGGGAGAGGGCGGCTGCGTATATACAGACGATCCGCTGCTCAACAGGCTGATACTTTCATACCGTGACTGGGGCAGGGACTGCATATGCCCCCCCGGGAGGGACGGGGTTTGTGGTCACCGTTATGACGGACAGCAGGGCGAGCTCCCGAAGGGATATGATCATAAATACACCTACAGCCACCTCGGATACAACCTCAAAGCCACAGACCTGCAGGCAGCTATAGGAGTCGAGCAGCTGAAAAAATTCCCTTCCTTCATAGAGAAGAGAAAGCATAACTGGCAGTATCTCAGAGACAGGCTCACAGAAGCAGGGGCAGAAAAAAGCCTTATCCTGCCTGAGGCATGTAAGGATTCGGATCCCTCCTGGTTCGGCTTCCTCATCACGGTAAAGGAGGAGTGCCGCAGGAGCAGGACTGAGCTGGTCCGGTATCTGGAGAATAATAATATCCAGACCCGTCTGCTCTTCTCAGGAAATCTCATCAAGCATCCCTGCTTTGATGATATCAGGGGAACAGACGCCTACAGGGTATCCGGAAGCCTTGAGGTCACCGATCATATCATGGATCATACCTTCTGGGTAGGCGTATACCCCGGCATGACCGACAGGATGCTCGATCATATGGCGGATACAATAAAAAGGGCGGTCGATGGAAATTAATGACTTCTTGAACTATGATTTGCATGGAAACAGAAGAGGAAAAGCGATGATAAAGGTATCGGATTATGTCATAAAAAAACTGGAGGAAACCGGCTCTGAGCATATGTTCATGCTCCCCGGGGGAGGCGCGATGCATTTAAATGACTCCCTGGGAAAGAGCAAAAAGATAAAATTCATATGCACCCAGAATGAACAGGGCGCAGCCATAGCTGCTGAAGCCTATGCAAGAGTCAACGGCAGACCGGGTCTCCTCATGGTGACCACAGGCCCCGGAGGGACAAATGCGATGACAGGAGTCGCAGGAGCCTGGATAGAGTCGACACCCGTGATAGTCATCTCCGGCCAGGTCAAAAGACTTGATATGATCAGGGACCAGGGGCTCAGACAGCAGGGAATGCAGGAGCTTGATATCATATCCTGCGTGAAGCCGATCACAAAATATGCAGCCCTAGTGGATGATCCGCAGCTTATCAGATACCATCTTGAAAAAGCGATATATGAAGCGACCCATGGCAGGAAGGGCCCTGTATGGCTTGATATCCCTCTGGATGTGCAGGCCTATATGGTGGATGAGGATGCGATGCCTGCCTATACGCCCCTTGATATCCCGCATAAGGACCCGGAGCCTGTCGTACTTGATGTCATAGACCGGCTGAACAGATCCGAGCGCCCGGTGCTCCTTGCAGGAGGAGGGATCAGGCTTGCGGGCGGAGCAGATACACTGAGGGAGCTTATAGATATATTGAAGATCCCGGTGCTAACCTCCTGGAACGGCATAGATCTCATAGAGGAGACACATCCGCTGTATTACGGCAGACCCGGCGGCATAGGCCACAGATATGCCAATTTCATCCAGCAGAATTCGGATTTTTTCATGAGCATAGGCTCAAGACTTAATTTCCTCCAGACCGGATTTAATTTTGACGGCTTCGCAAGAGCCGCAGAGCGGATAATGGTGGACATAGATCCTAATGAGCTGCATAAGATAAATGTCCGTCCGACCCTTCCCGTCTGCGCGGACGCAAAGGAATTCATGGAGCTTCTCATAAAGAATGCAGACAGGATAGAGAAAAAGGACCGCAGCCAATGGATAAGCTATGCTGATAAGGTGAGGGATAAATATCCCCTTGTAACAGATGAGCACAGAAGCAGCTCCATGAGCAATACAGAGGATGGCTCTACTGATACCTATCTGCTCCTTGAGACCATATCTGATCAGATGAAGGCAGATGATATCTATGTATCAGGAAGCTCAGGCAGCTGCATAGATATATCAATGCAGACCTTCAGGGTGAAGAAGGGGCAGAGAGCTTTTTGTACCAAGGGACTTGCTTCCATGGGCTACGGCCTGCCCTCGGCGATAGGAGCCTGCCTTGCAGGAGGCAGGAGACGGACAGTAGGAGTAAACGGCGACGGCGGCTTCGTCATGAATATCCAGGAGCTTGAGACCATACACAGACTGAACCTTCCCGTAAAGATCTTCGTGCTCTGCAATAAGGGATACGGCGCCATCAAGGCCACACAGACCAGCCGCTTCAAAGGACATTTCGTAGCCTGCGATCCCGCATCGGATCTTACGATCCCGGATATCGGCAGCGTTGCAAGGGCATACGGACTCCATACGGAGGAGATACATAGCAGCGGCGAGCTCGCCGAAAAGGTGGATAAGGTCCTGTCCTTTGACGGCCCCGTGATCTGCCAGGTATACACCCCCATAGGTCTCACAGCATGGCCAAGACAGGTGTCCTATATGAGAAAGGACGGCCAGATGGAATCCAAACCCCTGGAATACATGGATCCCCTCCTCCCCGAGGATGAATTCGAAGAAAACATGCTGATACCCATGTTTGAGGAGAAATAACAAAAAGCTGCTTATAATTGGGGAAAGTTTGTATTTTTGGATAAAAATCCCTGCGTTTAAGCGGCATCGTAATGAACTGTCATAATAAGAGGAGAGACAGATACTTGAATATATCAGATGGGAATAAGAGATTTGATATACTGCTGTGTATAGCAGCCGTTTATTATATCTTTTACAGCTTCCTTCAATCGAATACAATGTTTGCCCAGCAGTGGAATGCCATCTACGGCATACCCCTGCGCCTGTATCATATCTCCGAGGTGATCATCCTTTTCTTTGCCATACTGGCTGTCATCACGGAGGAAAAGAGAGAAAGACAGCTGCTGTACACCGTCCTCATACTGACAGGGATGGTCAATATGACGATGCTCCTGATAATGTGGCCCGCCTTCGCAGGCAGATCGATGAGGTTCTGGATGAGGCTGGGAGCCGCGACGACCCTTATCATGTTTGCATTCACGATAATAAGCGCGCTGACAGGGCATATCAGCATGTACGGACACGACAACGGTCCACTCGCTTACGGCATGATAAACAGGACCAATTTTTCCTTCACGGTCCTCTTTTTGATCATATCCTTCGGAGTCCTGAAAAAGGGCAGATTCAGGTTTTATACATATATCATCCTTTATCTCATCACAGCCATAACCTTCTATCTGGTCACTGCAAAAAACAGCATGATATGCACAGTTCTTTTCATAACCCTGTGCCTTGCAGGACAGCTCTATGACAGATTCATCCACAATGAGAAGATCAGCAGAGTCTTTACGGGGATCCAGAAATATTTCCTGGATTATTCGTTTATCATAGCGTATGGATTATTCAGGCTTTTAGTGGGAATGAAGGATAAACTGGGGGAGCTGGTGCCGAAATATCCTTTTTTGGGTAATTTTGTATTAAGACTTGATACAGCCCAGAGAACGGCGGATATGCCCTTTTCCCTTTTCGGAAGACATATAGCAGAATCCGGGAATGAGAAAAATTATTTCGTGGTGGATTCCTTCATGGCAAGGAGCCCTGCTATGGACGGACTTATAGTATTTGTAATATTAATGCTTGTATTTACGTATTTTATGATAAGGGCCAGGAGACTGAAGGCGCATCCTGTATATTTTGCCTTCATGGTAATGGCGCTCTATGCCATCACGGATCCCTCATTCACAGGTCCGGATCTTAATTTCCTGATAGCGCTGCCCTTTGCCTGCTGGGACGTATATATGAGCAAAGCGGAGGCTGAGGCATGAAAAAGGAGATCATCAGATATACAATATGTGCTGCAGTCATCCTGCTTTTGACACTGCCCGGCTCGCTTTTCCTGAAAAATGCAAAGGAGAATCTGTATCATTGGCGTATAGACATGGCAGGAGTCCCTGAGATATCATACAGGATCTATATGGAGGATACAGGCTGGCAGGATTGGAAAAAAGCCGGGGAGATAGCCGGAGTAGTAGGTCAGGGGAAAAGAACAGAGGCTATAGAGCTGAAAATAGATCATGCCGCTAATATGGAAGGCATAAAATACAGAGTGCATGTACAGGATTTAGGCTGGCAGGGTTGGAAAAAAACCGGGGAGACAGCAGGAACCACAGGGCGGTCCCTCCGTATGGAGGCTATAGAGATAGAATTTACCGGAGAACTGGCTGAAAAATATAATATTTATTACAAAGTACATGCTCAGGACAAAGGGTGGATGGGCTGGGCAGGAAACGGGGAAACAGCCGGTACCACAGGTATGGAAAAGCAGATTGAGGCAATCCAGATGGTTTGTACTCCGAAATCCATGAAAACACCGCCCGAAAGCTATAACAGCGTGACTCAAAATGAGATCAACCCATACATAGGTCAATAGCCGGATACTGTTAGCGGCCGCACTTTGTTCTATTACGGGATGATACGGAGATTTAAGGAGGATTATAGTGAGAGTAATTAGAAAAATACTGTTTTCTGTTTTTATGGTTATTCTGGCATTCTGCATGCCTGAAAAAGCAAAAGCGAATGATGCGATGATTCCGGCGGAATACATCGATTATCTGGAGACAGGCGATTTCACCTATGAGAACGGGAGCCTGTATTATCACGGACTGAAGCTTAATGATGAAGGAATGTATGAATATACCGATGAAGAGGGGAAGACATGGCTGTACGACCCTTTGGATCCGGAGTTCCTGCATTATTTCGGTGATACTGCAGGAGTACAGGAGCTGGATGCAGGAGCAGATATCCAGCAGTCCTCAGGCTCCTCATCAGGTGCGGCCTTCGAAGGCGGCATAGACGGGAGGACCTACAGATATCCCGCGTATGTTGATGGAAAAAAGGTCATAAACGGAGTAGATGTCTCATATTATCAGCAGTCCATAAACTGGGAAAAGCTTGCATCCAAAGGGGTAAAGTATGCCATCATACGGGCCGGATACAGGGGATATGGAGACTCTGGAAATATGAAGGAGGATCCCATGTGCCGTACTTATATAGAGGGCGCAAGAGAAGCCGGGATCAAGGTCGGCATATATTTCCTCTCTCAGGCAAAAAACCGCAGTGAGGCTGCTGCAGAAGCGAAGAAATGCGCAGAGATAATAAGCTCATATAAAAGCAGTATATCATTGCCTGTTTTCATGGATTATGAATATGCCGGAAGCTCTACCAACCCCGGAAGACTCTATAAACAGCATCAGGCGGACTGGGGCTCGGGAGCAGACTACAGGGCCATACATACGGATGTGATAAACGGCTTTATGGATACGATAGCGGGTTATGGTTACAGAGGAGGCGTATATTGTAACCGCAGCATGCTCGAGAGCCAGCTGTATGCTTCAGCCATATCCTCCAAATATTACATCTGGATGGCGAATTATACGACCTCGACTCCGTATACAGACCGTCTCGAGTGCTGGCAGTATACATCCACATATTCAGGATTCGGCTCCTCCGGGGCAGTCGGAAGCCAGAATGTGGATCTGGATTTCTGGTTTGGCAATCTTCCGGGAGATAATTCAGGACCCGAGGGAGCGGAGGGAAGTGATCTGGGACAGCTGACTGACGTTTCCGTGTCTTATCGTACGCATGTGCAGGACATAGGCTGGCAGGATTATGTTTCAAATGGCGCAGTAGCAGGCACAAGCGGGAGATCCCTGCGCCTGGAGGGGATAAATATAAGAGTCTCCGGCAGATCGGGCCTTGGAGTGCAGTATACGACCCATTGTCAGGATTACGGCTGGCTGAAATGGTCATCTGATGATGAGATGAGTGGAACAGAGGGAGAATCCAAGCGTTTGGAAGCTATAATGATAAAGCTGACAGGCCAAGACGAAGACAGATATGATATATGGTACAGAGTGCATGCTCAGGATGTAGGCTGGATGGGATGGACCAAAAACGGCGCTCCTGCCGGTACAGCAGGCTATTCCCGACGACTGGAGGCGATACAGATCATAGTATCGGATAAGGGGGCATCATTTGACCGGAACCTTGGCGGGATTACAAGTGTGACGTCTTCGGCATATCTTGATGGTTCCGGTGGAGGAAGTTCAGGCTTTTCCGGACCGGAAGGAACCAATCTGTCATATAGGACTCATGTACAGAATGAGGGCTGGCAGGACTGGAGATCAAACGGAGAATTCTCCGGTACGAGCGGACAGTCTTTACGACTTGAGGGGATAAATATCAAGCTTACCGATAATGACCATTCCGGAGGAATCCGATACAAAACCCATGTGCAGGACATCGGGTGGCAGGATTGGAAATATGACGGGGATATGTCAGGTACTACAGGGCGCTCATTAAGACTCGAAGCGATAAATATAGAGCTGACGGGAGATCTGGTCGATCATTATGATCTGTATTACCGGGTACATGCTCAGGATATAGGCTGGATGGGCTGGGCAAGGAACGGAGAGGATTCAGGTACAGCAGGCTTTTCAAGGCGTCTAGAGGGCATACAGATAGTCCTTGTAAATAAAGGTGATGCCGCTCCGGGAAATTCCTTCAATGGTATCAACTCTGACACCGGCGAGGCTTTCATATCCCAATAGGAGAAGATGCTTAGAAATGTACGATTTTGAAAACCTGATGATGCTATGTTAAAATTTACTGAAAAAGTGTTTCAGCGGCCTCTGAAAACCAGGCTTATCCGCATTTTCGAGTGGACATGCGTGTTTGAAGTGATCAGGAGATAAGATGAGAAAAAAATCTATTTCATTTGCTATAGCCATATTGCTTGCTCTGGGAGCTATCCTGAGCCCTGTGACTGCTGTGTATGCAGAGCCGGAGGATACACAGACAGAGGGAACAGCATCTGATACAGAGGAGACTACGGATACATCTGGCGCTGCCGGATCGGCTGGAGATGCAACAAATAATACGACATCAAATCCACCATCAGATACAGCATCAAATGAAGCATCAGATGCAACTGATAATATGACGCCTGATACAGCATCACTTCCTGCGTCTGATAACACAGCTGACGACACATCCGGTACAGCAGGTACGCCGGGGGCAGCCTCGGATACACAGGACCCGGTATCGGATCCTGATACCAATTCGGAAAGTAAAGGAAATGTCCCATCGGGATCCGAAGCATCCGTCAGCAGCGATAAAACAGATGATCCTGCTGATAATCCGAAAACACCGGAATCATCAAAAACAAATGAGCCATCCGAAAACAGTTTATCGCCCGGATCAGTATCTTCAGACAGCTCAAAAGAAAACGGATCACAGAACACAAAGGATGACGGCTCTGTTTCAAAAAACGGCGGAGTATCGGATAATTCTTCGGATGGCTCTATCCTAAAATCCTCCGTGTCTGCGGACAAGACCTCATTATCCGCAAATAAGACCACGGTATCGGATCCTTCTGTTATAACAGCCATCGATCCGGTCGAGATAAAAGAGGTTACCCTGGAATACAAGACAACCATTGAAAGTCTCCAGGAGGAGCTGCCGGAATCCATAACAGTACATCGAGGTGAGACTTCGGAGATTTTGGCTGTATCCTGGAATTGCGCAAAGGATTACAATAAAACATTTGAGGAATACCCTTTTGTGCCGGATCTTGGCAAGGAAAAGGTGCTCCCGGAGCTGACGCTCCCCACTATAATGATACATTTCGAGCATGATGATGAGGGCACGACAGGGGGATATATCGAGGATCCTGATGCTTACGGCGCGGACATGATAGGCGCCGGCAGGGGGCTGCTAAGGGCTTCTGCATCATCCTATAATGGATATACAAAAGGCTATCTGCCGAATGTGCGAAGCCAGGGCTCAGATGGAGCATGCTGGGCCTTTGCATCCATAGGTTCTACTGAGACAGATCTTATCCATGACGGGGCAGCTGATAAAGGGATAGATCTGTCAGAGATACATCTGGCATATTACGCAACCCATAATTATACAGATCCAAAGGGCTGCAGATCAGATTCGGTATCTTCATCCGGAAACTGGCTTACAAATGGTGGTAATTCAGTACAGGCTTACAGGCTTTTTTCTAATCATGTGGGAGTAGTGAAGGAGTCAGACGCTCCGTATTCTCAAAGAGACAGCTATAATCCCGGAACAGGCAAGGCTTTTTCCATGGATTATGTGCATGTGAAAAATGCCTTCAGGATGAATCCCTCGGACAGGGAGGCGATCAAATCCGCTATACAGGGCCACTACGGAGTTTCCGTTTCATATGCGGATTACAATTCATGCTACAACAGCACATACGCCTCATATTATTGTGATGAAAGCGGGTATACGAATCATGCTGTGATGCTTGTGGGATGGGATGATAATTTCTCAAGGGATCATTTCACAAGCAGACCTTCCGGCAACGGCGCCTGGCTTGTGAGAAACAGCTGGGGAGGAAGGGGATATAGTCATCAGGGATATTTCTGGCTTTCGTATTATGATAAAAGCTTTTTAGGCAGCAAGTATGTGGTCGCCTTCGATGCAGACAGGGAGCTTTTTGATAACTGCTATGCTTATGACGGTCAGCCGGTGTTTGATACGATAATACCGGCAGCCAGCAATCAGCCGGTGACGGAGACTTATAGGGTATCAGGCGGCGAGACCATCAAAGGCGTGGGATATGAGGTGGCTACGGCAAATGTTACGGCAAATGTTACTGTCACAGATAAAACCCACAATAAGTCAGTGAATATCTCAAACAGAACCACCTATCCCGGATTCTATACAGTCCCTGTCACAGGGCTTGATTTCAGAGAGGATTCGGAGGTGGAGGTCTCAATCAGATACAGCTCCACAAGCGATGAAGTCGTAGAGATCGTAGCGGAGAATACTGGATATTCATCCTTTGGAAATACCACATACCGTGGAGTATGCGATAAGGGAGTCACCATAGGATCCCGCAGGTATTCATTTGATCCAAGGATGAAGCTCTATACTGACGACAAATACTTCCCTGTGGTCATGCCTACAGGCGTTACATTGAACAGGAGTTCCCTGACCCTTACAGCAGGACAGGGAGGACAGCTGACAGCGACAGTGTCACCCTCTGATGCAACATATACGACCGTAACCTGGAGCAGCAATAACTCATCAGTGGCAGCAGTAAACTCATCCGGCTATGTGACAGCTGTGAAAGCCGGAACCGCAGTCATAACAGCGAAGACGACCAATAATAAGACTGCGGCATGTACAGTGACTGTATCCGCGGCAGCTCCATCAAGTGTAGCAGTGACAGGTGTGAGTCTGAGTGCGACGTCTCTTTCCTTGACCAAAGGCTATGGAGCTCAGCTTACGGCGACTGTAAGGCCGACAAATGCAACAAATAAATCCGTGACCTGGAGCAGCAGCAATACATCCGTGGCGACAGTGAATTTGAGCGGTTATGTCACAGGCAAAGGAGCCGGAAGTGCGGTTATAACTGTAAGGACTGCGGATGGAGGCAAGACATCCACCTGTAAAGTGACTGTGACAGTTCCAAATGTATCGGTTTCCTACAGGACACATGTGCAGGATGTCGGTTGGCAGGGCTATGTGTCAAATGGCGCTGTAGCAGGGACAAGCGGCAGATCTCTAAGGCTGGAGGGGATAAACATATATCTTACCGGAAATTCAAACCTGGGTGTACAGTACACGACCCACTGTCAGGATTACGGCTGGCTTGCGTGGTCATCAAATAACGAAATGAGCGGTACAGAGGGAGAGTCCAAGCGTCTCGAGGCAATAATGATCAATCTTACAGGCGCAGATAAGGATCAGTATGATATCTACTACAGAGTGCATGCTCAAGATATAGGCTGGATGGGTTGGGCAAAAAATGGTGCAGCAGCGGGTACTGCGGGATACTCCCGCAGGCTTGAAGCTATCCAGATACAGGTCGCCAGGAAGGGCGCATCAATCAATACAAATGCTGCTGGAATACACAGCGTTACTTCACAGGCATACATAAGCACAAGCGGAGGCACGCCCAGCGTGGCAAACAGTGCGATACCAAATCTTTCATACCGCACCCATGTACAGGATGTAGGCTGGCAGGGCTGGCGAACGAACGGGCAGTTTGCCGGCACGAGCGGTCAATCACTCAGATTAGAGGGAATAAATATAAAGCTGTCAAATAAAAACTACAGCGGAGGCATAAGATATAAGACTCATGTACAGGATATAGGCTGGCAGGGCTGGATGTATGACGGGGCCATGTCCGGGACAAGCGGACGATCACTGAGACTTGAAGCGATCAATATAGAATTGTATGGAGATATGGCAAAGCATTACGACATCTACTACAGAGTGCACGCTCAGGATGTAGGCTGGATGGGTTGGGCAAAGAATGGCGTCAGCTCCGGAACAGCAGGGTATTCACGCCGACTCGAAGGTATACAGATAGTGATCGTGAATAAAGGAGCTTCTGCGCCTGCTACAAACTACGGAGGGATCACACAAAACGATGGCAGGGCTTTTATCAGCAGATAGATTGGCAGCCGGGAATTAAGATGAATATGACAATTTCAATTATCTGTCCTTATACGGACGAGAATATCCGAAAGGAACATCTGGATAAATCGTTGGTAAGGCAAAGCATTCAAAACTATGAGCTTATAGCGCTTAAGGGGAGCGAGCTTGGTTTGAACAGTGCGGCGCAAGTCCTGAACGAAGGAGCAAAAAGATCCTCCGGAGATATTCTGGTTTTTGTACATCAGGATATAGAATTATTGGACTCGCTTTTGCTTCAAAAGATCATTACTTATTGCGATACATATGAATTTGGTATTGCAGGAGTAGCCGGAGTTGCCGGGGATGATTTTAGGGTGCACTCCTCGGTAGTACAGGGGCGCAAAAAGACTCAGGTCGGAGATGTGGTAACTGAGCCTATAGAGGCATGGTCGTGTGATGAGTGTTTCTTTTTTGTCAAAAAGGAGAGATTCCGAGGGTTTGCTGATCTAGGTCCGGTCTGGCATTTGTATTCAGTGGAGTATTCTCTCCGCTGCAGTTTGTATGAAGAAAAGACCATGCTTTTTCCATTGGAAATATATCATCTGTCTCCCGGATGTTCATTAGATGTATCGTATTGGAAAACACTGGCAGTCGTTGCAAAAAGATATCGTGGAAAACTTGAAATGATCCCGACAGTATTTGGAGTGTTCCCTATTGATTGGAGCTTTTCGATCAGAAATACAAAAAGAATGATCTGGACAAAACTGGGATGGGACACAATTAAGGATGTATGATGCCTGAAATTTTTCATAATAATCAGGGTGTGGTATAATCGAAAAATGATTATTATATAGAATTCAGATGAAATGGAGAGACGGTGTTATGTCAGATTATAGGCAGTATAACGATAGTGTTGATATCAGGCTTGTGATACGTTCTATATATAAGCATAGAAAGATTGTTTTAATAATTGCCATAGCGTTAGCTGTTATATTTCCTGTATTTAAGTATAAAACCGACCCGCCGGTCGCAGAGAATATCGAAGGCTCAGCAGGATCGGATCCAGTAGCTCCCGCGGAGACTGCTAATAGTGTGCCGGATACTCCTGAAATCAGGAATCTAAGGGCGGAATTGAATACTCTTTCGAATAATAAGGCCAAACTTGAGAATTATCTTGCTGAGATCGAAGAGCAGTACACCCAGTTAAAGGAGGAAAAGAGTCGTCTGGATGAACATAAGAAAAGTTCTATGCTCATGAAAATAGACCCCTACAATGTGAACAGGGCTTTAAGGGTTTACAGGATCACAAACAAAGAAGGAGCTGAACCCCTTAAGGATGATGTCCTAAACAGAATCGTTGCCTCATATGCAGCAAGCGCTGCTGCGGCTAATGCAGATGCAAATGAGACCCTTATTGCGGAGCCGAATATCCTGGTATTTGAAGCAAAGGCTGACGGGAATACCATAACACTTAGAGCTACAGCACCGGATAAGGCTACAGCAGATAAATATATAAAGAATGGTGCTGATGCGATTGAAAAATCGAAAGCAGGGATCGAGTCAGGATATGGAAGCCATGAGATAACCATGATCGATGATAAATCTTATACGGAAACAGACGAGAATCTGAAAAAAGTGCAGGAAGCGTATGATGATGCAAAAATAACAGCGCTAAATGGTGTAGAAGATAAAATACAGTCTTTAAATGCCAGCCTTTATACGATCAGTACACAGATGCGTGGGACGGAGGATGCGCTCGGAAAAGCAATGAATCCCCCTGCCGTGGAGGATACTTCTGAAGAAGAGAATCTTGAGGAGGATAAGGGAACAACGCCGGCAGATATGGTAATATGGGCAATTCTCGGTTTTGTATTGGGTATGCTGTTCCCTTCATTGTATTATGGATTTGTATACATAATGGCAGATACGATAAGATGCGACGATGAGATCATTGACAGATACGGGGTCAGGGTGATAGGCTCGTATGCTGATAAAGAGACTTCTCCTGCGGTATCGGCTGTTATAGAGACCCTTCTGGGTGCTGATAAAGAGGTTCTGCTTTTGAGCACTTTAGGTGCAGGAGAGTGTGATAAGGTTGCTGAAGTTCTCAGAGAAAACATCAAAGATATCAATATCTTAAGCGGTGGAGATATCAGAAGGGATGCAGAAGGGGTTAAATTGTTGAATAAAAAAGGAAAGATCATACTGCTGGAGCAAAAGGATAAATCTTCCGTGAATGGTATCCGGTATGAGGTAGACATAGTCAGGACATCGGGATCAGATATTATAGGATGTTTAGTTTCTTAATTATGAGAGCGGAGGAAAAAAGCAGCAGATTTATACTTCATGATCTCAATATAAATATATCCAGAGTTGACTTGAACGAATATCTTTATATTATCGCATTGTTCATGTTTGAAGCTGGATCGATAATGGAGCTGACTTTTTTTACATATCAAAACAGGGCATTTCCTTTATTGATAAAGCTTGTCCGTTATCTGGCATATTTTATCTGTCTGATATGTCTTTATTATAAGAAAACAGAAATAAACAGATTATTTGCCATGATCCTTTTTGTCAGTCCCTTCTTGCTTAGTTACGTAGGCAGCCATAATCAGACCATGGTTTTATATTCTATATTGTTTATTGCAGCAGCAGGAGTATCATCTGAGAAAATAGTAAAATGTGCAGTATATGTCCAGGGGGCAGCGCTGATAGTATTTCCTTTATTGAGTCAATTAGGGGTAGTAATGGATTATGTTTATGATCCCTCTGAGAGAGAAAGACATTGTTTGGGCTTTTTGTATACAACATTTGCCCCCATCCTGTTGTTTCATTTTGCTTTAGGGGTAGTTTTCTTAATGAGAAGACGTATCAGTGTCATTGTATTATTACTATTAGAGGCTGTGAATTATTATTTTTATGTAATGACAGATACAGCGATGACATTTTACACTCTGACACTGTTCCTGTTCATCCTGCTTATGTACAGACTGGCAGGAGAACACAAACATGTTTCACCCGGATTAAAGTGTTTTTTTCTTTTTTACCCGGCCATCATGATGGCGGTATCCGTTGCTGTCGTTATGATGTTTGATCCTGAGGATAAATGGTGGTTGTCTTTTAATGAAATGGTTCATCACAGGATCGCACTTGGCTATTTTGGCATGAAGAAATATGGTGTTAGTCTGTTTGGAAAAGAGATTGAGTGGATTGGAACAGCCGTAGCCGGAGGAGAAATTGCCGGGGATTATAATTATGTGGATTCTTCTTATATGCAGCTGCTATATAATTACGGAGTGTTTTTCATTACAGCAGTATTGATCATATATGTAGTATTGATATATATATCCATTAAAAATGACGATTTTGTATTATGTATTATATATCTGGCAATATTGACACTGGCCTTGTCTGAACCAAGGCTAATGCATCTGACTTTCAATTGTTTTCCGCTGCTGCTGTTTTCTGCAATACCGATGTGCAGGGATAACCGATTTGGAGCGGGTATGGTAAGTACAGAAACCTTAATGAAACAAATGGATAAGGACAAGGATCTTAGTATTGGTAATGAGTGCACATAAAGCTTGGTTTATATCTGAAACCAACCAGCCGGATGCCTTAAAAAAGACAGCGGGAGTCAAGGCCAGAGTGGATGCAGAAAGAGTATTCCTGGAGGAGGGATTAAACCCCGTCAATATAGGCACAGACGAGAGGAGCGGACTTTCTTATATTAAGAAGATAATCTGGCATTTCAGAGCAAGATTGCTTTGGGAATCAAAAACAAAATGCTTAAAATCCGGTGATATTCTTTTTTGTCAGTTCCCACTTTCTGATCATACAGTTTTTTTATCAGGAGTATTCAAAAAATTAAAGAACAGAGGCGTAAAAATAGTTGCGTTAATTCATGATCTGGACTTATTTCGGACAGCTATTCGAAATTCAGGGACTGATCCATTGGAGAGATTTCGTATCCGATTGGAAAGCAGACAGCTTCGATATATGAAATACTTCATAACACACAACGAGAAAATGAATGATTTTATGATCCGGCATGGGTTTGAGAAGGAAAACCTGATCACATTAGGATTGTTTGATTATTTATATGATGCAAATATAGGCATGGACACCGAAGGGAGAATAGGAAAAGATAAGCCTGTGATCATTGCAGGGGCGCTAAGACCGTATAAAGCCGGTTATGTTTATAAATTGCCGGGATCACAGGACTTTGCGTTATATGGAGTAGGTTATACAGGAGATACATCAGGAAATGCAGACTACAGAGGGGCATTCGAACCGGAGGAATTGCCTTTTGCCTTAAGTGGCAGCTTCGGGCTTGTATGGGATGGCAATTCAACGGAGACATGCGAAGGAGTATTTGGAGAATACTTGAGGATCAATAATCCACATAAAGTTTCTCTATATCTGGCGTCAGGTATTCCTGTTATAATATGGGAAGAGGCAGCCCTGGCAGCTTTTATTGAAAAGGAAAAATGCGGGTTTTCGGTAAAAAGACTGGAGGACATTTCCTATCAGATAAGCCACATATCTGATGAGGAGTACGAAGAGATGTGTCGAAATGCTAAACGGGTGGGAGAGAATCTGAGAACGGGGATGTATTTAAAAAAAGCGGTTTCAGAGGCGATGGAAAAGATAGGCAACGAGGGCTGTTAAAATACAGCAGATCAAGGGTATCATATGAAAAGATATGTCATAAATGGGTTGTTTATGTGCGAAAGGGTGTCAGGCATTCAGAGATATGCTGTAGAGATCCTGAAAAGGATAGACAGGATGGTATCTCAGTCGGATATAAAAATGGTTTTGCTTATACCCTTTCAACCGGTAGAGACCTGGAGACCTGCAAATATACGCGTAGTAGAATTAAAAAGAAAGTTTAATACATTGAACAAGCATATGTGGTATCTTTATGAATTACCGGGGTATGCTTTGAGAAATAAGGCTGTTACCATTAATATGTGCAATATGGCACCTGTTTCAGACTCCGGTATAGTTTGTATACATGATATAATGTATTTGACACATCCTGAGTTTTTTTCTTTGAGGAAAAGAATAGTCCCTTGTTTTTATTACCATTTCGAAACCAGACATTATAGGAAAGTAGTAACTGTTTCCGAATACACGAAAAGAACCTTAAACGAAAAATACAATATACCCAGTGAAGATATTGAAGTCATAGGAAATGGCTGGGAGCATATGGAATCCATCAAAGAAGATGACAGCATACTGAAAAGACTGAATTTGAAAAAAGACGGATATTATATTGCATTAGGGAATATTTACCCTCATAAGAATCTAAAATGGGTATTAGAAGAAGCTTCGGTTAATCCGGAGGATTTTTTTGTGATAGTGGGGCAAAAAATGACAGGGATATCATTAGATGGATATGAGGTCAAAAAGAGACAAAACGTATTGTTTACGGGTTATGTTAGTGATGAAGAGAATAAAACACTCCTGAAGAATGCAAAAGCACTATTGTTCCCATCGTATAGTGAGGGATTTGGCATACCGCCTTTGGAAATGCTGGCTCTGGGTAAGCCTGCTGTGATTTCTGACAGGACGTGTCTCCCGGAAATATATGGAGATTCTGTTTGCTATATCGATCCTGATAAAAATGATTATATATTAGGAAACCTGAAGCTCTCGACAGAAAATGCGAAGAAGGTATTGGATGCAAACAGCTGGGATATAGCAGCACAGAAGTGGATGAGCTTATTAACAGAATACGATACAGCACAAACGAAAAACCAGAGGGGGGATTAGATATGTCATCGTCAGGCAATGAAGAGACTCCATCAGTATCAATTGTAATGACTACATTTAATGGAAAAAAAAACTTAATAGAACAGCTTGATTCAATACGGCTTCAGGAGAAAGCGGAATTTGAAGTAATAATTAAAGATGATTGTTCCGTTGATAATACAGTTGGTATTATCAACGATTATATAAAAAAATACAGGCTTGATAATATTAAGCTTTTTGTAAATAAATGCAATATAGGCTTTAGGGAAAACTTTATATCGGCTATAGAGAATTCATCAGGTGATTTGATCTTTCTCTGTGACCAGGATGATATATGGAGATCAGATAAGATAGAGAAAATGACTGAAGCCATGATCCGCTTTTCAGAGATAGATTTATTAGCATGCGGTTTTACTGAGCTTGTAGAGGATGGAGGAATAAAAAACAGGATACAATGCAAGACAGTGAAATATGACGAAAGCGGATCGATCCGTAAGGTTGCGGAACCGGACAATTTATTAGAGGTTCCGTATCCAGGGTGTACATATTGTGTCAGAAGGACATTTTATGACAGATGCAAAAAGTATTGGCTTAAAACATGTCCTCATGACGCTTTTTTATGGAGAAGCGCAGAAGTGATGAATACGGCCTATGTATATGATTTGGAGCTGATGATCTGGAGAAAGCATGGAGAGAGCAGTTGGAATATAGAAAATAGGAAGGATTCCGGATCGACAGATATAAAATGGAGAAATGCAGAAGAGGCAGAGTTGAAGATGCTTTTGAATTACGCTAAAAACGAAGTGTCCGATAATGTTGGGATCAAAAAAAAGATAGTAAATAATCTGGAATGGGTAAGGCTGAGAAAAAAACTGATACAGCAAAAAGATATCAGATCCGGTCTGAGACTTATAAGGCATCTGAATCTCTATCCAAGATTCAGAACATATATCAGGGATTGGGTCGTTGCTTTTTCCGCCAGATAGGTCACAGAGTCGGTATTTTTCGGAGGAAGAATATGAAAATATGGTATATTTCCGAGAGCGGACATCCAGAGTGGATGAAAAAATCAGCCGGTGTTAAGGCCAGAGATGATGCTGAGGAGATATTCAGACGTCGTTTTGATGCAATCAATATAAAATACAGAGAGCGTAAGAATCTGTCCTTCATATATAAAATCCTGGAACATTTCAGGACAGCAGGAGAGTGGAGGAGAGGACTTGACATGGCAGGAGCCGGGGATATAGTGTTTATCCAGTATCCGTTTCAGGTTCATTCTATATTCCTTCCGCTTCTTTTCATGTCCCTTAAACTGAAAAAGATAAAAACTATAGCCTTGGTACATGATATTGACAGCATAAGAAATGGAGATCAACCGCTTAAGATAAGGGCGCGGTACAGACTGGAGGAGAGTTCTTTACGAATATTTGATTTTTTGATCGTTCATAATGATACAATGTCAAGTATTATGGAGAATGCGGGAATTTCGCGAAAAAAACTTATCCCGCTGGGAATATTTGATTACCTTGTTGACGGTCCATACAGAACATCCAGGGAAAGAACAAAGGATATGCCCATCATAATTGCAGGAATGCTGGCCAGACCCAAATCAGGGTATATTTATGATTTTCCCAAGGCAATCGGTTTGAATCTCTATGGCATAAACTACGAAGGAAGCGATAATAAATACATTGCCTATAAAGGAGCGTATGAGCCTGATGAGCTTCCTGATATTATGGAAGGGAGCTTCGGATTAGTTTGGGATGGTGAATCCATACATAAGTGCAGCGGATTATTTGGGAGGTATATGAGGATGAACAATCCTCATAAGACGTCATTATATCTGGCAGCCGGAATTCCGGTGATAACATGGAAAAAGGCAGCAGTTTCAAGTTATATAGAAAATGAAGGCTGCGGTTTTACGGTTAAAAGCTTAAGTGAACTCGGGAAATATCTGGCTGCCTTAACAGATGATGATTATATGAAAATGAAGGAAAACGCGATCACTGCAGGTGAAAAGATACGATCGGGATATTACCTCGATACAGCAATAAACGAAGCAGTTAAAAGAGCCCGGATGAACAGGAGGAGTCTTTGTGAAAACTCATAATTCACAAAGGGGTGTATGTTTTTATATTTGGATGACGCTTACCGTTATTTGGTTTTGTCTGATCACTTTTTTGTCTCATCAGGATGGTATCCGTTCGACCGCATTCACTTTTACCATAGTAGACAGATCTGTGACATTGAGAGAATTTTTCGGTGAAGATATAGATCTTAATGAAGATGAGCGGTGGTCTGTAAACATGCTGTATCGTAAGGCGGCTCATATAGGGGCTTTTTCTGTATTATCTTTTCTTGTGTTTATGACACTTACAACAGGAGGTTTAATAGTATATCCCGGAGGAGCTTTCTGCGTGGTGTGGTCGGTCCTGGATGAGCTTACTAAATTTCTTAGTGCCGGAAGGCATGCTGAGTTGCTTGATATTTTTTTGAATTTGATCGGGACAGCACTGGGAGTACTGATCTTTATGATTTTTATGCGATTTAAACCGGTTGGAAAAAAGGATACAGATATTCAGAGGGTGTGGAAGAAGTGATTTCGAAAAGAGGTATTATAACAGTTTCAGGTTCTATCATCTTATCGGGTTTTATTCTCTTGATCTTGTATTACATACATGACTATGCTCCATTTGGGAATGTATCACTTACAGCTATGGATGCAACTATTCAATATATTGATTTTTTTGACTACTACAAGGATATATTGAATGGGAGCAATAGTATCGCATATACATTCAGCAAAACTTTGGGTGGTACGAATTATGCTGTGTTCAGTTATTATCTCTCATCGCCATTTAGCTTATTGGTTTTGTTTTTTGATAAGTCGGAAATGGAGACATGTTTCAATATACAAGTGTTTTTGAAGCTGGTGGTTTCCGCTGGAACGTTTTCTTTTTTTCTGTACAAAAGATTTATGGAAAAAATCGATTGTATTTTTAAGTGCTGTATCGTGATACTGCTATCAGCGGGCTATAGTTTATGCCAGTATAATATAGCGCAATGCAGTAATATAATGTGGTTAGATGGTGTATATATGCTGCCTTTGATACTATTTGGGGTGTATAGGACTGCTAAGGGGCGGGATTATCCGGAGCTGGCGCTCTTTGTCGGATTGAATATTATATTTAACTGGTATACAGCTGCAGTTAATTGCTTATTTTCTTTTTTTTGGTTCGTATTCGAGCTGCTGATATATACTCTCCAGAATAATTCTGATATAACGAGGAAAAAAACCATAAAGTCCTGGATTAGCTCCGGTATTAGATATGCTTTAGCTTTGTTTCTGGGAGTAATGTCAGGGATGATAGTGCTCGCTCCGACTATATGGGCTTTAAGAAGGGGAAACAGGAGCGATCTTAAATTCAGGAAGCTTTTTGATTTCAGCATGCTCGGAAATCCTCTGGGTGTCATGCAGGGATATATATATGGAGAAAACAGCCAATTCGGGCGTGTAGCGCTTTTTGCAGGGAGCGTGGCGATTGTCGGAGTGGTATCTTTTTTTTTATCGACACGGTTAAGTATTAAGAAAAAAATACCATATTATCTGATGATCATTATGTGTATCCTGATGTTTTATTGGAATCCGCTTTTTGCTCTTTTTTCTCTTTTTAAGGAAATCTCAAGCTATTGGTATAGATATTCGTATCTTGGGATATCAATTATAATCTTTATTGCGGCTTCATTTTATATGGAACTAAACGAGAAATCTGAAGCGCTGCTTCCGATAATCGGAACCGGTCTGTATTCTGTACTCATGATGCTGTTTTTGAAGATGCGGCCGGAATATGATGAGGGGCAGACATTCAGGATGCTGGTGACTGTTTTTTTATCGGGAGAAGTAGTATACGGCATTATAGTTTGCCATTATCATAAAAAAAACAAGATAATGGAAGCTGTGATGGGAGTATGTCTTGTTACTATTACAATAGCAGAGCTTCTATATAATACGAACCTTCTCATGAAAATCAGAGACGATGGTGGTCATTATAAAGAATATGTAATTAAGACGACAGAGCAGATCAACATGCTGAAGGCAAATGACACAGGGATATACAGGATACATCAGACGTCCACCCGGGAGGATGAAGGTGAAGACCGTACAGCAAATTATAATGAAGCTCTGGCATACAACTATATGTCGATAAGTGGATACACATCTTCACCGGATGATATTCAGAGAGAATTCCTTGAGCGTATCGGATACCGAATAAATGGAGAAAATATGAATATTACAAATGCTTCTGTAATAAGTGCGGATGCGTTGTTGGGAGTAAAATATATACTATCCAGATACCCTGTAAAGGGATTACAACAGATGCCGGAGATAACGGCATATGACGATAAGATGGCCTATGAAAACCCATATGCTTTACCAATGGCTTTTGTGTATACGGGTGATGAAAGAGAATATGATGAAACAAATCCATTTTTGTATCAAAATAGTCTGTACAGCTCATTAATGGGCGAAGATATAGAGCTTTTCAGACCAATTGAGTACACAATAAAACAGTATGGGTCAGTTGAAAACGGGGAACCATTGATCATTCAGACTTCTCCATACGTAGGGCAGGGACAATACTCTTACTATGGGAATCTTCCGTGGAATAAGGACTTAAATGGAATACTTCATATCGGCGAAAAAAATAAAGGATACTCAAAATGGCTCTCACCATCAGTATTCTATATACCAGATGAAAGTATCGGAACAGAGATCATATTTGAGTCGTCTGAGTCTTATGATTTTGATTACGATCATTTTCAGTTTTATGCGCTGAATCTGGATCTGCTTAAAGAGATCACTGAGAAGCTGTCTCAGAACCAACCAGATGAATTTATATTAGAAAACGGACGGATATATGCTGTCAAAGAAAATGCAAGGAGTGGAGATAAGCTGTTTCTGTCCGTGGCATATGATCCGGGATGGGAGATCCTGTTAAATGGAAAAGCAATACATCCGGAGCTTTTTGGCAAATGTTTGTATTCTATAGATTTAATCGATGGGAAAAATGTCATTGAAATGCGATTCAAAGTATTACCGTATTATATAGGGGTGATCACTTCTGTCATATCAATTTTATTGATAGGCCTTTGGATTTTGTATGATACAAGGAGGATGACGATAAAAAGATCATGGACCGGGATGTCTGACGGATGTGAAGCGGTTGATCAATTGTGATATGATCTCGAGTACAATTGAATCCTTTTCGAAAAAAAGGCAGGCAAAATAGGTTCCAAAGTAGAGGATGCCTGAGATCAGGATAGTGAGGAAACATCCGATTTCCAGAGGAAATCTGTTCATAAAGCCCGGAATCCAGGCGAGTAACGAGACTGCTCCTGACAGAAATGCCACGAATACAAGAAGGGGCATCCTTATTCCAGAAGATGGGAGATAACCTATCTGTTTAAGCTTCCTGTACTGGATAACGAGAACTACAGCTTCTGCTGCCAAAGTACCCAGAGCAGCGCCGGCAGCTCCATACAATGGAATAAAAACAGCATTAAGTATCAGATCAATTATTGCTCCGCCAATCTCTGAATATAGAACATATTTCTCCAGATCCAGAGGAACCAGTATCTGTATGCCGAGCATGTTGGTTATACCTATCAGCAGAAGAGTGGGCATAATGATCTGCATGGGAAGTATAGAGCCTTCATATTGCGTTCCGGCAAGCAGCAGTATAACAGGAGAAGCAAACAGTATGAAATATATCACCAGAGGAAGAGCCGCCAGGATAACAAAATGAAGAGCTTTTCCGCTTAATCGCTTGAATTCAAACGTGTTTTTGTTTTCAATATAATACGAAAGTCTGGGGAGAAGGACGCCTCCAAGAGACGTTATGAAGCTCACCAGAAGAGTTTTTATCCTGACTGCAGCGCTGTAATACCCAACCTCAGTTTTGTCAGAGATAATACCCAGCATTACATTATCAAGGTTTAGGTATACCGTTGTGGCACAGGTCATGGCAAAAAATACTCCGACTGCCTTGAAATGTCGTGTATAATCAAGACGGCTATGGTCGGTTTCAAGGGAGACAAGTCTCCTCGCGTATATAAGATTAAGTACGTTTGAAGCCCAGCCTGAGAAAACACACAGAGCAGCATATATAATGTAATCGTCAGTGCTGTTGATAAGCAAAAGCATTCCAACGATAGAAATAAGCTTGAAGAGCATAGAACGCACAGTTATGTAGGTATACTTTTCCAAGGCCTGGAAAAGCCAGTTCATACCTATCGTATTCAAAATGATCATTAGACTGCATATTATATAAATCAGCTTATCTTTTCTAAGCGAAGGGACAGCAAATATAAGGGAATATAGAATAATATATACGATCAGACTGGTTGCCAGATTTATAGTCAGAAGCTCCGTAACTGTACGGTTCAGTTCCTTTTTGTCATCCCTTACTTTGGCACAGGCTCTGACACCATAAGCAGGAATACCCAATTGGGCAAACATATCAAAATATGTCACAAAAGAGATGGCGAAACTGACATTTCCGGTACCGGCAGGACCCAAAACCCTTGATACATAGGGGAAAGAAATCAGCGGAAATATAAACCCCGATATATTTAATATGGCGTTCATGATGAAGTTCTTTTTTATAGACGGTTCAGATCCTTTGCTCATTAAAAATTGATCCGCTCCTCTTCTATGACAAGGGGACGATGCATCACACGTTTATTTATATTCAGCACATATTCACCCAAAAAACCTATGAAAAAAAGCTGCATGGAGCCAAGTACCGTCACCATCAGAAGGATGGGAGTCATGCCTGCCACAAACCTGTCCCACCAGATAAGCTTCATTATGAGGTATACAAGAGCTACTATAAGGCTTAATACAGACATTATGAAGCCCATAATGGTGGCAAGCCTCAGACCCATCTTGGTATAGGTGGTGAAGCTCAACATTGCAGCATCATAGAGGGTGAAGAAGTTATTATGAGTCTTCCCTGCAGCCCGTCTCTGCTGCTCATAGGGGACATCCTTCCTCTTGTATCCAAGCTCAGCCACTATGCCGCGCATGAAGGGAGTGGGGTCATCCAGGGTTTTCAGTACCTCTATGAAGCTTTTGTCATACAGACCAAAGCCTGTGAAATGCTCTATCTGCTCCACATCGGACATCTTGCGGATCAGCTTATAGTAGCAGGTCCTCAGGAATCGCATTATCTTATTTTCCTTGCTTGTAGCCTTGATGCCGCAGACTATCTTATATCCATTCTCCCATTCATGGACGAACTGTGGTATCACCTCTACGGGATCCTGGAAGTCACAGCAGAGGGTTACCGTACAGTCACCTACAGTCTGACACATGGCATGATAGGGAGAATTAAACTGTCCGAAATTCTTTGCGTTGAATATGGCCTTTATCTTTTTATTGCCTGCGCATATCTGACGGAGAAGGTCTCTCGTGCCGTCTGTAGAGCAGTTATCGATGAAAAGAAGCTCATAATCATAATCATACAGATCTGTCAGCATGAGCTTAACTATTGCTTCGCTCATTGGCACGACATTCTCCTTTTCATTATAGCAGGGTATCATGAAGCTTATCATTTTCATATAATGTATCCTCAGTCTTTAATTTTGTCTATATCAGGTGAGATCAGATATCGAATATACTCTCTGTAATAAACTTTACTCTGCAGCCTCTGCCCTCTGTCTCTCTGAAATCTCTGTACATATCAGTGATCTCATCATTCAGCTCATCCCATTTCCCGTCAGGATTCAGGGTCGGAAGAGAGGCGTCTGCATAGCTTTCATTATATCTGTGCTTGAAACCGTCAAAGCCTGCTATGGAGATATCCTCCGCCTTCAGATGCACCAGAAGCCTCAGGGCATTGATCACAGCATTATCGAAATGCACCCAGCCTCTTTTGATCACACGGTTAAAATTAATTATATATTCCTCACCGGAGGGCTTAGTGCTTATATTGGAGAGCAGGATATGCGGAATAGACTTAAATTTGTCAGCATATACCTCCTTAGCATAATCATATCTTACCCTGTTCACAAAGAGGAGGAAGTCATAATCATATCGGGGATTAATGGCATTCACGCCTATCACAATGGGTTTATTTGCAGATATATATGCCTGAATCTTCTCATAGTCGGTATCAATGCTCTTCCCGGGAGCCACCAGCAGGACTTCACGTCCGGCAAGGAGCTCGCGAAGCTTCCTTAAGGTAGCCTCGTCATCTACTATCCTGTTCTGGTTTTCAATATACTTGTCTTCGAGCAGGTCGTAGTCATAGAGCCTTCTGTCAGAAGGGGACATAGACTCAATTATGTTCCTCATGTCCTGCGAATTCGTGCGGTGGTTTTTCAGGAGATAGGCTATATTATTCACATGACAGCAGTAGAGTCCTGCTATGAAATAGGGCGTGGAATATCCCCAGCTGTAATTCTCCAGGAAATACTGCATGTATGTGTCAATCGCGTCCAGTATGGCATTCATGTCATAGGCGCAGGAAAGACGCCTGTTCATATAGCTTGCAATGAGCTCCGTAGTGGTATTTCCTGCTCCTCTTCCCATGCCGCAGAGAGTAGCATCTACCATGCATCCCCTGTCAGATCCCGTAAGCTTATCCGCAAAATGAGAGGTCAGGGCAAAGGACAGCTGCTGATTATTGTGGGAATGGAATCCCATGCTTATATCCTTATCCAGATGAGCATCGAGTGTATCTGTGATACGGTCAAGATCGCTCTCATACATCGCTCCGAAGGTATCAACTATGGATATAGCCACAGGATGCAGCTCGTTTACAGTCTTTGCAAGCTCTATGAGATCCTCCTCAGTATATGCCAGGGTATTGGCGGCCTGCAGATATATGTCATAACCCTTATCCCGTATCCTGGCAGCGATCTCAGCGCCTTCCCTATGCTTGCCATGGGGGAAGACCACCCTTACGGCATCTATGCTCTTATGATCGCAGGGAGGGAGTACGGAGACATCATATCTGTTCCAGTCGATCATGGCCACATAGGTGATGTCCTTATCCTTATGCCCCAGATACTGCTCCAGATCAGAGGGAACATGATAAAAAGACGTTCCCTCCTCATGAGGCTTATCCTTGAGCCAGCCGCACTCTATGATATCCACACGGGCATCCTGAAGCTTGCTTATGATACCCTTTAGAGCCGGTGAGCCAAAGTGGGCATCCACTACATAGGCCCCGTCCCTTAAGGTACAGTCAAGCAGTTTTAATTTTGTATCCTTCATTATCGAAATCTGCTCCTTATAAAATGATCATGGCTGATATCAGGCTTTTCCGATACCATCATGTGTCTTTATATACCACTTAATGGTTTCTCTTATGCCATCATTAAATCCAAATGCAGGCGTAAAACCGGTATCCCTTGTCAGTCCGCTGATATCTGCTTCCAGGTGCATCACCTGTTTTTCCGGGTAGGGGATTTCACCGTATCCGGGTTTAATAACAGGCATAGACTGTATATCAGCGCAGGTTTCACAAATAGTATCGATATAATTCCTTAAACTACGGGAACTTCCGTTTCCAAGCACATATGTCCTGCCCGGTACCCCTTTGTCTCCTAAAAGATAGAAAGCATTACCTGCATCAGCACTATAAAGATAATCCCAGATCTGCTCCCCCCTGGTACATACCGGAGCATTACCTGCAAGGACATCCCTTATCACAGACATGACAAGAGTGCCTTCTCCATCACAGGGACCATATACACTTAAGACCCTGGCCCAGATATGCTCCATACCGAGCTTCTCACATTCAAGCCTGGTCATCTGCCCGGCAGCGAGCTTTGCCATGCCATAGCCATTCTCCGGATCACATGGCGTATAGGGACGCAGTATTTCATCCATCCTGCCGTACTCGGCCTGAGAGCCTGCTCCTATGAACCTCCTGCATCCCAGTCTGTGGGCAAGGGAGGCAGCATCGACAGCATAGTCGATATTTCTGATCTGAGTATGCAGATCATTCCTTGCCTCAGCTCCAAAGGCCTTCATCCAGGCAAAATGATAGAAGACATCAAGCTCCGGGATATCCGAAACATCAAAAGAACTCATCTCCTCCAGAGAACAAAAAAGGAGATGAACCAGCGGATGCTCCGGGATACGGTCAAGTCTCGCTGAATCCCTGCGGACAAAAACATATGTCTCTATATCCTGCTCTATGCACTTTTTTATAAGGGCAGTGCCTATGGCTCCGGTGGCTCCCGTGATGCCGATATTTCTCACAGGCCTGCCCCTTTTCCTTTCAATCCAGTATTTCCTCGTTCCATTGCCCTAGATTGTACACCCTGATAAGGGGTTTGTCATCCGAATTTAAGATTAAGCGTATCTGTGAGGGTGGGAGAAATAGCTGTGTATCACGTAATGCAGTATATGAAGCAAAGGAAGGCCTATATATACTGCAAATTCATACATCACGGCCGTGATCAGAGTGAACTGCACGATATCCACATGATGCAGCACCATATTGGATGTGTCACTAATAGCTGTGGTGGGATATGGGAGGGTGAAGATAAGGAGCATGATGAAATACGGTATCCTCTGCAGACAGAGCGTATGTTCTCCAAAGAGCATCAGGATCAGAACAGGGACAAAAAAACAGAGCGTGTAATCACAGCTCCGGGTTTGTACAAGTATCAGTAATACTGTCAGGTCAAAGGCGGCCTCACAGGGGTCCTCCTCTGCTCTCATGTGTCTGAAGAAAGCATACAGCAGCACTATAGATGAAAAGACCAGCAGGAAGCGGTACAGCTGTACCGGATCTGAGGCAAGAAGCAGGGAGTGGAGTCTGGGACTCATCGTGATATGCTCTGCGATACCTCTCATGCCATATCTGTAATATAAAGCGTCATCATTTTCTCCTGCATTAAAGCCTGTGAGTATCTTAAGGAAAAGTCCGAGATCACTGAGACCTCCAAAGCGGAAAAGAGGGATAAGAGATATGATGGATCCGAGCTCTATACAGCTCAATGTGTAAAATATACTGGAAGATCTGCTCTTTTTTCCATCAAACATCAGCAGGAAAAAGACTGCGGGGTAGAGCTTGATGGCTGCTGATATCACAAGAGAGCAGCAGGACAGTATCCGGACGATCCTACTTGGCGAATCATATCCAAAGATGAATATCATCGTAAAGACCATGGCTATGGCAATGATATTCCCCCTCTCAAGGGCAGTGAGGCTCCCATAGGAAAACATCGCAATAAGGGCGAGAAGGATACCGGATACAGCATCCTGCCTGAATTTGTATACAATGACTGCGCCGGTCATAAAAATATATACTGCGAGATTTAATATAAAAAGCACAGCTGTCGGCTGATATGTCCTCAGATCCCCGGGAGTGCGCCGCAGGGCTACCACCTCCTCATGGCAGCGGGGCCAGCTCTCCTTCACCTCGGATGGCACCATGGCCTGCATAGCATAAAAGATACCATTTGAAAAGGGCGGATATACAGTAAAGAATCTGCCATAGGGCTCACCACCCACAGTCTCTGCAAGGCTGTTAAAGAAATCCATGCCGGTATCGGCATCATCCTGCCAGAAGAAATACCGCATGTAGTCTCCCTCTGTCCGGATGAAGGCGCCTAAAAGGAAAAACAGGCAGATAAGGGTTAAAAGTGCGACAAATAAAGCTTTTCGTTTCATGATATTTACATCCTCCTTAAGAAAATATTGAATTTTTGTAAAAAAAGCTTTATCATGTTATACTCTTTCAATGGTTTTTTGTTAAATAAATGTACGGAGTGCCGATAAATGTACGACAGAGGTCTGAGCGGATGGATGAAGCATCTGGACTTCATGCTCCTGGACTTGATAACCATAGAATTAGCTTTCATATTTGCCTTTACCATCAGACATCCCGGTCAGTATGTCTATGACAATCCCGAGTATCAGATCGGGGTATTTGTGCTGGCAATGGCTGTCCTTTTGTGCTTTTTTTTGTTGCGAGTACATTCTGATATCCTTAAAAGAGGCTTTCTGGAGGAAGTAAGATCCGTAGTAATGCTGACTACTGGTGTAACACTGGTGCTTCTCTCCTATATGTATTTCGGTAAGACCTGGAAGGAATTTGCCAGACTTGCGATCTTTTATTTCATGATCCTGTCCATAGTGATGCTGCTGGCAGAGAGGCTCATCTGGAAAAGCATACTTATCAGATACAGGCTGGGGACGAAGAGCCATATCCGTCATATGTTTCTCATTACCACTACTTCCAAAGCCTATGATGTCATCGAGATGATGAATAAGAATTCCTACGGGCAGATACAGATAGTCGGCATGGCTCTGGCAGACTCTCCTGAAGAAGTGGGTATGACGATAAACAAGGTTCCCGTGGTGACGACTGTGGACGGAGTAGTGGATTATATCAGCAGGCAGTGGGTAGATGAGCTAATGGTATATCTGCATGACAATTTTGATATCAAACAGGAGATCCTTGATGAATGCCAGACTATGGGAATCACAACCCATGTGGCGCTCAGACTCGGTGGAGGCGGATACGGAGTCAAGACCGTAGAGGAGGTCGCAGGGATATATTCTGTGACTGAGAGTATAAGGATAGTCGAGGGGTATAAGGTTGCTATTAAAAGGGTCATGGATATAGCCGGAGCTATAGTCGGATTAGCCATCACGGCAATACTGACAGTGTTTGTAGGTCCAGCAATATTCATATCAGATCCGGGACCAATCTTTTATTCTCAGAACAGGGTGGGTAGGAACGGAAGGATATTCCGTATATACAAATTCCGCAGCATGTATCAGGATGCAGATAAGCGTAAAGCAGAGCTTATGAAAAATAATGAGATGCAGGGGCTGATGTTCAAAATGGAGGACGATCCAAGGATCATAGGCTCCGGTCCTGACGGGAAGAGGCACGGGATAGGCTGGTTTATAAGAAAAACATCTATAGATGAATTCCCTCAGTTCCTGAATGTGTTAAAGGGAGATATGTCTTTAGTCGGAACCAGACCCCCTACAGTAGATGAATGGGAAAAGTATGAGCTAAGACACAGGGCGAGGCTTGCCATCAAACCCGGTCTCACAGGGCTCTGGCAGGCATATGGAAGGAATGATATCACGGATTTCAATCAGGTCATAGCCATGGATATGCAGTATATAAATACCTGGTCAATAACCGGTGATATAAGGATAATATTGCGCACCGTGGTCTCCGTGCTGACCAGCCGGGGAGCAAAATAGCATGTGGTATGTGATAAGGGTAAACAGCGGAAGGGAGGAGGAGTCCCTTCTTTTTATGCGAAAAATAATAGACATTGACGGAATAGGCAGGGCCTTCATCCCAAAGGTGACGCGGAAAAGGAAGCATAAGAATGGCTGGCATGATGTCCTATATGCCATGGTGCCGGGGTATGTCTTTTTCGAAACTGAGGATCCGGAGAGGCTATTCTTTGAATTGAAGAGGGTACCCAAAAGGACTGATCTGCTCAGGATGGATGAGGATATATTGAGTGTCAGCAAAAAAGAAGAGCGGTTTATAAGAGATCTGCTTGATCCGGACGATGTAGTGGCAGTATCCACAGCTCATAAAGAAGGGGACAGGGTAATCATAGACAGGGGACCGCTTGCAGGGAGGGAGAGCCTTATAAGGAATATAGATCTACACAAACGAAAAGCTGTGATATCCACAGAGATGTTTGGCAGGGTGATGGAATTCACTGTGGGGTTGGAGCTTCTGCCGCAGATATGATATAATCCAGAGGTTAGGAAACCTTGAAACGCAATGGTCGCCGTGGGCGCCTTGTGGACTGACAGGCGGACATATCGTATGTTTTTTAGAGGTTCTGATGGAGCCTCAAATGGCGAAGCGCGTCTTTTTTCCGGGCTTTGAGATATGTAATGCGATATCGACCGTCGAACGAATACTATGCAAAGATACATATAACAATACGTATCTGAAATAAATAGGGGGACAAAAATGCAGTACAGACAAGATGATGAAAGGGAGATCGATCTGCTTGATATAATGTGGGAATTTCTGATCCAATGGAAGCCTGCAGTCATATTTTCATTGATCATAGCAGTTCTTACTTCTACTCTCCTTTATATGAAAGATGTCAGGAAATACAAGGCTGATCTTGAAGAATATCAGAGTGCAATCGCCATATCCGAAAATAATATAGATGATGCTACCGAGGAGGCAAGAAAGGGACTGACAGAGGGCGAGCATCTACAGGTTGAGAATACCATTTTTAACCTGAGAACCTTAAAGGGTTATGAGGAGCGTCTGAAAGCTATAAGTCTTATCGATATGGAGGGAGACAGATTCCACAATATAGTGTTCAGATATTCAGGACATATTGATGAGATGACCTATCCGGTGCTTGAGGGAGCTTATAGAGATGAGATTAACGACAAGGAGCTTCTGGAAACCTTGAAGGAGATAGATCCCAATTATTCAGATGCAGCCCGCGTGACAGGACTGATTGGAATGGGGGCGTCAACCAGCGCATCCTACCGGACTAAAGAGATCATTGATCCGGACGATAATGGGGACGATATCCTTGATTATACTTTTTCTGTGTCTGTGCTTCTCCTTAAAGAAACTGATGCACAGGAGATTAAAAAAGCTGTAAAGGCTTATATGGATAAGGCAGTAGAGGATGTAAACAAAAAGATACCGAATGAGGGCCTTGATTTTATCTCTGCAACAGAGACTACATATATTGATAACGGGACAGGGAATAATTTCCTGAAGGTTAGGACAGATGCCCAGAATCTAAGGGCTACTATAGCCAGAGATATAGCTGCCTTTACCGATGACCAGATCAAGCTGTATAACACGCTTCTAATAAAGGCAGGTTATACGGATGATGTAGTGGAGGAAAACGGAGATGAGGAAGATACCGGGAAGGATTCGGACCAGGAAAGCATCAAGGTGGATTCCACAGATTCTCTGCTTGTTGAGGAGCCGGAGAAACCTAAGCAGATAAGTCCAAAGTATATCCTTATAGGATTATTTGGAGGCCTTTTTCTGTATGGAATGATCATTGTATGTATTAATATCCTCACCGGAAGGGTACATACTTTGGCTGAGGTTTGCTATCCTTACGGGATCAGAGGCATAGATGAGATACATGAACGCAGATTTGATACTGCGTGGCGCAGATTCATGTACAGCAGGAGGATATATGATCTTCGCTTCGCAAGGACAAGGATCAGAATGGAGGATCACATTTCGTCTGCGGTCAGGTATATATCTGAATATGCTTTGCATAAAGACTTGAAGCATATCACAATAATCCCGGCTTATACAGATGTATCTGAGAATGGACTTTGTGATAGATATATCATGGGGCTTAAGAATATTTGGAATAAGGATATGATACCCATGGAGATCTCGAAGCATTGGACTACAGAATATACAAATGCGGCACCCGGAGAGAATGAGGGAATCGTATTACTGATGCACGCAGATGATACAGTATTTAAAACTCTTGATCGCATATCGGGATATTGTCAGGATTACTCTGTGACAGTGATTGGAGCAGTCCTGCTGGAGGGATGAATCCCAGTGGAGATCAAGGTTCCCTGAAGTAGCAAGGTAGATTTCGATATGACGACTTCATATAATGTGATTTAACCGGGGTGTAGGTTACCTTAACTTTTAAGTTTTGTAACTCGAATACAACTTTGAACCTTGAAAACGGAAAAAAACGTGCTTTCTCGGCATATTCATTCTTACCTTCATCACTGAAACGAGTATAAAATAACTCGAGAGGCGGTGACTATATGGCAAAGCAAAAAATAGTGGTTGATGCCCCGAAGGCAGTCTTTTTTACGACAATGGATTTGTATATATCAACGTTGAAAGCGTATACGATCCTGAAGTAAAATATACGCGAAACAAGCGCGTATGCATCGGTAAAAACATCGATAATAAGACAATGTACGCAAACAACAATTATATTGCTATGTTTGCGAAAGATTCTCTTCTGGAGGCTCCTGGACGGTCAGACACTTTAGCTATGGGTATGTCGCTCTTTCTGAAGAAGGCAACCTGCGACAGCGGTCTCGATTCATCATTACTATCCGTGTTTGTTCCTGATGATACCAACCTTATATTGGATCTGGCAGAATATCAGCTTATAGAGGAGACGGATGCCTTTCAGCATTATCCATCATATGGCTTTCATAACGCACTGCTTTCTGAATCCGTTGTCAGCGATTCCACTGCAAGTCGCTTTTTGAGGGAAGGCATTAAACCATCTATAGTGTAGCAGTTTCCGGATGAATGGTCTGAACAGAATGCCGGCGAAGGTCGTGCGTATCTCTGTTACGACTCAACGAACATCCATTGTGTGGCGAGTGGAGTAACCCTTGCAGAGATGGGATATGCTAAGGACGATTCCAGCAAACCGCAGGTTAATTTTGAGTATGTAGTTCGTCAGGAGGACGGACTTCCGCTTATATATAAGGACTATCCCCGGTTCCATTGTTGATATAATGCAGTGTTCAGACATGATCGAAACCATGCAGGCTCTTGGCTACCACGATATCGTTGCCATCTGCGACAGAGGATATATCTCCAAAGACAACCGTGTTGATTATGATAATGCTGGTATAGGTTTCCTACTTTTACTAAAATCCTGGGATACTACCAAAGAACTCATCGCCAAGTATGGCAAAAGAGTCCGTCTGCGTTCCGAAGCCTATATGGGAGAGCATGATCTTTATGGCATGACTGTCCGGCACAGGTTATTCGGGAATTCCGGTCCGTGCAGATACCTGCACATTGTCTGGAATCAGGGAATTGAAGACAAGGAACGGCGCTCCATTATGAGGACTGTCTCCGAGATTGAAGCATCCCTTGCCAAGATGGTGAAAAACTTTTAGAGCACTAAAAACCAACACCGGAATTGATACCCTGAGAGGAAACTCAAATGCCAATATTGATGGCAGGTTCTTTATCATGTTTATCGCCTCTATCCTCAGGTCGGTCGTATTTCATTCATCCAGGAGCCTTTGGGATAAAAGACCGGAAAAATTACACGGTTTCTGCAATTGTTAGGGAACTGAATAAAATCGAAGCTGTAGTCGACTATAAGACCGGTCAGTACAGTCGCCGATACAAACTAACTGCAAAACAGAAAGCCATACTTTCTTGTCTTGCTTTATCGGAAAGTGATGTAGATGAATTTGCCAAATCCATCACATCAAGTTATAAATCATGAAAAGTTAAGGAAGTGAAGAGGTGACAGAGCAGACAGGAAGCATTGAAGATACAGTTTATGAGATAAAGAGCAAGAACACTTGTGGGAAGCGGTAGTTCTATATCAATCAATGGTAAAGAGTACTCGCAGAATAATAGAGGGGGATATTGTGGTTTTCGATAATGAAAAAAAACAGGATGTAGATTCTTTGTCAATTGATACATTTATACCGGATTTTCCCATTACCCGATAATGTTTTTTTGATGATTGAGATGGATTGAAACAATATAGATAACAGGAGAAAAGAAAATGAAGGCAGTTATACTTGCAGGCGGTTACGGTACTCGGATTTCGGAAGAATCACAATTTAAGCCAAAACCGATGATCGAAATAGGTGAACAACCTGTTCTTTGGCATATAATGAAGGGTTACTCAACATATGGAATTAATGATTTCATTATCTGCGCTGGATACAAGCAACATGTGATTAAAGAATGGTTTGCAGATTATTTTCTGCATACCTCTGATATCACATTTGACTTTGAACAGGATAATAAGATTATTGTGCATGATAAGCATACGGAAAAATGGAAAGTTACAGTAGTGGATACAGGTCTGAATACTATGACTGGCGGTCGTGTGAAAAGAATTCAGAAATATGTTGGAGGTGAGCCATTCTATTTAACATATGGAGATGCAGTGTCTAATGTTAACATAAGCAAACTAACTGTATTTCATAGGTCACATGGAAAATGCGTTACCTTGACGTCTGTCAGCCTTGCTCAACAGAAGGGCATTTTGGATATTGACAAGGATAATACAATTACATCTTTTAGAGAAAAAGATAATGAAGATGGGGCTATAGTTAATGGGGGATTTATGGTTTGTAACCCCGGAATTTTTGATTATCTACATGATGATACAACTATTCTTGAGCAAGATCCGATGCGAAAACTAGCAGCAAATGGTGAACTCAAGAGTTTTTATCATGAAGGCTTTTGGCAGTGTATGGATACCAAGAGAGAAAAAGATAAGTTGGAGAGTCTCTGGGCGAGCGGTAAAGCTCCATGGAAGACCTGGGAGGATTAGATGAATTTTGATTTGAACTTTTATAATGGAAAAAAGGTACTCCTTACTGGACATACTGGTTTCAAAGGCTCTTGGATGTCGGTTGTACTTGTTCATGTTGGAGCGAAGGTAATCGGGTATTCATCATGCTCTAAAACAGAAACAAGGCTTTTTGATCTCTGTGGTGTGAAGGATCAGATTACTCATATCAAGGGTGATGTTAGGAATTTGGATAATCTGCTCGTTGTGTTCCAAAAATACCAACCTGAAATCGTAATTCACATGGCAGCACAGCCGATTGTGAGAGATAGCTACAAAGATCCCGTAGGCACATACAGCACCAACGTTATGGGAACGGTAAACATATGCGAAGCGGTCAGAAAGACACCTTCTGTGCGCTCTTTTCTGAACGTAACCACAGATAAGGTCTATGAGAACAAAGAATGGGAATGGGGCTATCGGGAAAATGAACCACTGGACGGTTACGATCCATATTCTAACTCCAAGTCCTGTTCGGAACTAGTGACCCATAGCTATAAGAACAGTTTCTTCACGGATGGTCATGTGGTTGTCTCAACCGCCCGGGCGGGTAATGTTATCGGCGGTGGGGATTTTGCTAATGATCGTATCATTCCTGATTGTATCAGAGCGGCGATGAAGGGCAAGGACATTATTGTTCGGAATCCCTATTCAACCAGACCTTATCAACATGTGCTTGAACCAATCTATGCATATTTGATGATTGCGTCAAAACAATGTGAAGATCGAAAGTATGCTGGCTGGTACAATGTAGGTCCAGATGACCAAGATTGTTTCCAAACAGGTGCATTAGTCGATTTGTTCTGCAAACAATGGGGAGAAGGGATGAAGTGGATAGACAAGTCGGATGGAGGTCCACATGAGGCAAATTTTCTTAAGCTCGATTGTTCGAAGCTGAAGACAACCTTTGGTTGGAAGCCACACTGGAACCTGGAACAAGCAATTGAAAAGGTTGTAGAATGGAGCAAGGTGTGGATGATAGGAAATGATGTTAGATCTGTGATGGATAAGCAGATTGAGGAGTTTTTATGAGTCTAACATCAGCAATACAAAAACTGAAAGAGAAAATGAAGTCCGCAGGCATTGAGCCAGAACAGGGGTTGGGGACAGAAATGGTTTTGTTTTCATCAACTTTAGCACTCGTTGTTAGTGAAACAGTATAATCCCCCCAAGCGGAGCTTGGGAGACTTAACGATGCTGGAGGCGATGAGCGGAGTACCATAATAAAAAACCCCCGTGATACAATAAGTGAAGGTCTGGCAAACCACACAAACTGTAGAACGGAGGTTTTCAAAATGGATGGTCAAAGTTTAGCACATAGTCGATACAATTGCACATATCATATAGTGTTTATCCCGAAGTATCGTCGAAAAGCAATGTTTGGATCATTACGAAAAGAAGTTGGAGAAATACTTGGCAAAGCATGCAGAATGGAAGAGGTGGCCATATTAAAGGCAGCGACAATGCCGGATCATGTTCACATGTATTTATCTATTCCGCCCAAGGTGAGCATATTAAAAACAATAGGAGAAGAGTAAAAGGAATAAGTGCTCTTATGATATTCGATCGTCATCCAGAGTACCGAGAGAATTAAAATCATCATTTTTGAGCGAGAGGGTACTACTGCGAATTAATCGGTAAAGAAACGAAGAAACTATCATGAGATATATAGCTGAGCAGTATCAGAGAGAGCGGATAGAAGGATTGACAACTTCAGAGAAAGATAGAGGGCCGCTTTTAATCGGGTACCAGTAAAAGGCAATTGTTTGTTAGGTCGCCTTTAGGCAGGAAAGTACCATTGGCCCTGTAGGGCCAACACAAAACCACCAGCTGGGCTGGTGCTTCGTGACTTTATGCGTGTCGATTACCGGATAAATACAGTTTTGAATCCTTCAATCCTAACGAAGAACTGCCGGGGCACTTGGAATGGTTCGATACTATGCCAGAACGCATATTTCCAAATTCAGAAATGCTATATAGACGACTTGCAAGACTTGAAGAAACTAATCAAAAAAGCAGAATATGGAGGAAATCATCAATGAGTACTTGGAATAACGAAAAAGAAGCGAGAGAGCAGATAAAGGAACTGGTTGCTCAGTATTATCATGACTTCAAAGAAAAGAAGGAACCTTTTAAGCCAGGGGATAGAATTTCCTACGCATCCCGTGTGTTCGATGAAAAAGAGATGCAGGCACTGACGGATGCAACTTTAGACTTTTGGCTTACCACCGGACGATTCGCAGATCAATTTGAAAAAGACTTTGCTTCCTGGATAGGTGTGAAGTATGCTCATCTGGTTAACTCGGGTTCATCTGCAAACCTTATCGCTTTTAATGTACTTACTGCTCCTGAACTTGGTGATCGTAATATTAAACGCGGCGATGAGGTAATCACAGTAGCCTGTGGCTTCCCAACAACCATAGCTCCAATTCTTCAGTATGGGGCTGTGCCGGTCTTCGTTGACGTTACCGTACCTCAGTATAACATTGATGTAAATAAGCTTGAAGCTGCAGTATCCGAGAAGACAAAGGCTGTCATGATCGCTCACACTCTCGGGAATCCATTTGATCTGAAAGCTGTGAAGGCATTCTGCGATAAGTACAATCTCTGGCTGGTGGAAGACAACTGCGATGCTTTAGGAACCAAGTACACGATCGATGGTGTGACGAAGTTCAGCGGTACATGGGGAGATATTGGAACCTCATCCTTCTATCCGCCACATCATATGACTCTGGGTGAAGGCGGAGCTGTCTATACAGATAACCCTCTACTGCACCGTCTTATCTTATCCTATCGTGACTGGGGACGCGACTGCATCTGCCCGTCTGGCCATGATGGAGTTTGTGGACATCGTTTTGATAGACAGTCCGGTGAACTTCCTTTCGGGTACGACCATAAGTACACTTATAGCCACTTCGGCTATAACCTTAAGGTTACAGATATGCAGGCGGCCGTTGGTTGTGAACAGCTAAAGAAGTTCCCGAGTTTTATAGAGAGAAGAAGACATAACTGGGAAAGATTGAAAGCCGCTTTAGAACCTGTGGCTGACAAACTAATTCTCCCGGAACCGGCGGAGAATTCTGAACCAAGCTGGTTCGGTTTCTTGATTTCTATAAAGCCGGATAGTGGTTTGGATAGGAACAAGATTACACAGTATGTGGAGGATCACAACGTACAAACAAGACTGCTATTCTCCGGCAATTTAATTAAACATCCGGCTTTTGACAAGATCAGAGATACAGACGCTTATAGAGTAGCAGGAAGCCTTGAAGTCACCGATTTCATTATGAACAATACATTCTGGATTGGTGTGTATCCGGGAATGACTGATGAGATGATTGATTATATGGCTAAAGTTATTATTGAGGTTGTAAGGAATTGTGGATACGAAACAATGTGATAAAGAAAGCCTAGTAATCATCAATAAAGTGGTACTAATTGTTATTTGGTACGGAGAGGTCCCGTCAAACTTTGAGGTTTGGAGCAGATCAGCAGAATATTTGAAGTCCCGATATGATTTTCTGATATTTTCTGATACGGATTTTTCGGAACAGTATATTCCAGAAAATGTAATTATATACAAAACTAGCATGGAAAATCTGAAACAAAGGATTGAAATACGATTGGGAGTATTCATAAGCGTTAGGGATCCAAAAAGGTTCTGCGACTTCAGACCATTATTTGGGTATATATTTCACGACAAGATAGCAGGTTATTCTTTCTGGGGTCATACAGATCTGGATGTTATTTGGGGAAATATGGAAAGAATAGTAAACGATAGCCTCTTATCCGAGATCGATGTATTGTTAAATGGAGGACATTTTTCCATTTATAGAAATACGGAAAAAATAAATAAACTATATACACATGCAGGGGCAGTTTTCCCATGGAGAACGATTATTTCACGAGATGCCCAATTTGCTTTTGATGAAGTGACGGGGATTCATTTGATAGCAAAAAAGTACAATATACAATCTGCAATAGGGACAGTAGACATGGTTGATGTCAATCCCGCACATTTCCGGTTTTCTAATAAGATGGAGAAAACAAACCCCAAATGTCAGGCATTCTATTTCGAACAGGGAAATCTATACAGAGTGAGGATGGAAGATAAACTCGAATATCAATCTTTATGTTATATTCATATTCCAAAAAGAAAGTTGAAAATATTAGATGATGAATTAGGGGATGCCTTCCGGATTACGCCGTATGGTTACATTAAAAAAAAGAATTTGGGATGGCCGACAAAAGATGAACTACATGTAATGAATCCATTTCATGGTGACGATGTGGATAAGAGAGAAAAAAGAAAATATTACTTCAATAAGGCTATAGAAATAGCAAAAAGAAATCCATATTAAATATATGTTCGTATTAAGCAGCATAATGCAGGAATTGACAGTGCCTTTGGTAAAGGAAAGCAGAAAAGATGGGATAGCTGCAAATAATGAAGGTTCAAATAAAGGAGGACAAATAGATGTTCAACGTTCAGCTTCTTGATTGTACATTGAGAGATGGTGCGTATATAGTCGACTCTCAATTTGGAGATGGTGCGATTAGAGGAATTATTAACAAATTGCAAGAAGTGGGAGCAGAGGTTATAGAATGCGGTTGGTTGAAGGACAAAGCTCATGTGGCTGGGAGCTCTTTTTTTCATGTCCCTGCAGATGTTATTCCTTATCTAACGAACCGGAAAGATCATATAATCTATTCCGTGATGATAGACTGGGATCGTTATAACCTAGACAGCCTTCCACCTTATGATGGAAAGTCAATCAATGCGGTACGTGTGGTATTTCCGCATGGAAAACATGTGGAAGGAATGGAAATCGGCAGACAGATAAAAGAAAAAGGATACAAAGTGCTATTCCAAAGCGCGAATACGCTCGCTTATAGTAATGACGATTTGATTGCGCTTGCGCGGGAAGCAAACAAGATAAAGCCAGTGGCATTGTCCGTAGTAGACACTTTCGGTGCAATGTTTGAGGAAGATCTTGAACGAATTGTTAAAGTTTTGGATGATAATCTTGATCCTGAAATCAAACTTGGTTTCCATTCTCATAACAATCAACAACTAGCTTTTGCATTAACAATTCATTTTATCCGATATTTCAGTGATAAGCGCAGAGACATTATGGTTGATTCCACTTTGTGTGGAATGGGAAGAGGAGCAGGAAACGCCACAACCGAGTTGGTTGCAAGTTATTTGAATCGAAAATATGATTGCCATTACAACTTAGATGCGGTGATGGATGCAATTGATATCTATATGGGATATTTCCAGGAGAATTATAAATGGGGTTATTCTACACCGTATTTCATAGCAGGTGTGTATCAATGCCATGTGAATAATATCGCCTATCTGTTGAACAATCACCGGACCAGTGCCAGGGATATGCGTAATATCATTGAATCCATGGGGCAAGCAGACAGAAGAAAGTACGATTATGACCTCTTGGAAAAAAAATATATAGGAATTGTTAATAGGAAGGTTGATGATACTGATGCGAAAACAAAATTGGAGAAAACACTGACTGGGCGGAACATTGTGTTGGTAGCACCAGGCAAAACTTCAGTTGATGAGCAGGGAAAGATTAAAGAATACATTCAAGATAAAGATGCTATTGTGATAGCAGTAAATGCTATTGTTCCTGGATACGACTATGATTTCGCTTTCTTTGTCAATCCTGCTAGATATGAATATGCTCGAGAAACACTGGTCGAAGGATTTAGTAAAGTTAGAAAGGTAGTCTTATCAAATATTAAATCGGAGGCAGATGAGAATGAGATTGTTATCGCATATGACCATGCAGTAAAGCAGGGATGGCCACATTTTGACAATGCAGTGATATGTGCGCTAAGGCTGTTGGATTGGATCGGGGTGAAAGAGGTTTCTCTTGCAGGATTCGATGGATTCAAGATGCGATACAATGAAAGTTATGCGGATCCGCAACTTCCTACATTGAATCCGGAAAACAAGTGGGATGAACTCAATGAGGAGATCCTAAATATGTTTACTGAGTATAAAGAGAATTCAGAGAACTGTAGGGTGATTCATTTCCTTACAGAAAGTCTTTTTAACAAGTGAGGTAAGATAGATGATTAAACTATCTGATTACGTTATTAAGATGCTAGAGAAAACTGGGGCGAAGCATATGTTTATGCTTCCTGGTGGAGGCGCAATGCATCTGAACGATTCCTTAGGGAAAAGTGATGTGATTCGCTTTATTTGTTGTCAACATGAACAGGCAGCATCCATGGCCGCGGAGGCTTATGCTCGGGTGAATAATATTATCGGGCTACTGATGGTGACCACTGGTCCTGGGGGAACGAATGCATTGACTGGTGTTGCTGGCGCATATCTTGAATCTACACCTTTGTTCGTCATTTCAGGACAGGTGAAGCGTTTGGATATGATTAACAACCAGGGAATCCGACAGCAGGGCATGCAGGAACTGGATATCATCTCCGTTGTTCAATCCATGACCAAGTATGCGGCGTTGGTGGATGATCCGCAGATGGTTCGCTATCATATGGAGCGTGCATTGTATGAAGCTACGCATGGACGGAAAGGACCGGTATGGCTTGATATCCCGTTGGATGTGCAGGCTACTATGATTGATGAAGATAAGCTGATCGGCTACACGCCGTTCGAGATTCCAGCAGACGAGATATTTATAGAAAAAAAGGCAATCGAAACAATTGAGCGGATCAATTCAGCAGAACGCCCTGTGATGATGGCTGGAAACGGTATTCGGCTTTCTAATGCTATGGATGTGTTCAGCGAATTGGCCCAAGCTTTAAATATTCCTGTACTGACTACATGGAACGGAATTGATCTGATTGAGGAAACTAATCCCCTGTATTACGGTCGCCCGGGAGGGCTCGGCCATCGATATGCCAATTTTATTCAGCAAAATGCGGATCTGTTCATCTCTATTGGCGCACGGTTGAACCTACTGCAAACAGGATACAACTTTAATGGATTTGCCAGGGGCGCTTACAAGATCATGATTGACATCGATCGGAACGAGCTACAGAAGACCAACGTTCGTCCGGATATGATTGTTTGCGCTGATGCGGGATTATATATCAAGAAAATTCTAGAACATAAGGATCTAATCAAACCTGTTAACCGGTCTGCTTGGTTTGCCTACGGAGACCGGCTGAAAGAAAGGTATCCTATCATTCTACCGGAATATCGCAAACAGAAGGACTGTGTGAATACTTACTGCCTGGTGGACGAGCTAGCAGAACAGATGAACACGGACGATGTTTATGTATCTGGAAGTTCTGGCAGTTGTATCGATATCTCAATGCAGGCTTTCCGAGTGAAGAAAGGTCAGCGAGTTTTCTGTACAAAGGGCCTTGCTTCCATGGGATACGGTTTGCCTTCCACGATTGGAGCATGCTTGGCCAGCGGAGGGAAAAGGACAATCAGCGTGAATGGAGATGGCGGATTTGTGATGAATATTCAAGAGTTGGAGACAATCCGACGTCTTCGATTGCCAATCAAGGTTTTTGTTCTTTCTAATCGTGGGTACGGCGCCATTCAGGCGACACAGACTAATCTGTTTAACAATCATTTTGTTGCTTGTAACGAACAATCTGACTTGTCACTACCGCATGTAGCGAAAATTGCGGAGGCTTATGGGCTGAAGGCAATTGTAATTGCAAAGCCGGATGAACTGAAGGATAAAGTGGAGGAAGCACTGGCATACGACGGCCCCGTGATTTGTGAGGTGACTACGCCGATTAGTCTGACGGCCTCGCCAAAACAGGTGTCATATAAACGGTCCGACGGGCAGATGGAATCCTTGCCGCTAGAATTTATGAATCCGCCGATTTCCGATGAAGAGATGAAGGAGAACATGATTATCCCTATGTTTGAAAAAGCATAAATGAGGTATTGTTATGACGATTCAAAACGCCATCATATCTGGAGCGACTGGAACAATTGGAACTGCATTGACAGAATTAATGGTTAATCAGGGAGCAAATGTGTTGATCTTGACCAGAGCAGAGTCTGGACGAAATCACCGTATCATTGAACATCCTAACGTATGGGTACTACAATGTGACTATCAACACCTGGATGAGGTGGAAAACAAAACCGGAAAAGAATGGGATTGTTTCTTCCATTTTGCGTGGGCCGGAGCAGCGGGCGATGAACGGAATGATATGTTCCTCCAGAACAATAATGTGAAAGTGGCGTTATCGGCAGTAGGTTTTGCGAAACGATTTGGATGTCGAAAATTTATTGGAGCTGGGTCACAAGCAGAATACGGCAGGGTAAGTATGAAGCTGAAACCAGAAACTCCGACGTTTCCAGAAAACGGATATGGATATGCAAAGCTGTGCGCAGGATATATGACCAGGGATTATGCGCATCATCTTGGCATGGAACATAATTGGTTGAGAGTATTGAGTGTTTTCGGTCTACATGATGGCGTGAACTCCATGATAGCTCAAACAGTGAACAGCCTGAAAGAAGGCATCTCCCTTGATTATACAAAGGGGGATCAGATCTGGGATTATGTATACAACAAAGACGCGGCTAAAGCATTTTATTGTGTCGCAGAGAAGGGGATTGATGGCAAAACTTATGTTTTGAGTAGCGGGGCAGAAAGGCCATTAGCAGAGTATTTATCATGTGTGAGAGACATTATTGCACCTAAAGTGGTTCTAAAACTTGGCGCTAGACCTTATGGGAACAATCAGATAATGTACCTGGCTGGGGATAGTTCTGAACTAATAACGGATACAGGCTACTATCCGGCGTATTCGTTTGAACAAGGAATTCTGGATATGCTGAATTGCAATCCTCTTGAATAACGTTGCTTGTTGAATTGGTGAGTTAATATGAGCATACAAAGCGTAGTTTTTGATCTAGATGGAACATTGATAGATACAAGTAAAGGAATTGTTGAAGCAATTGCTCACACAATAGAAGAATTAAAGCTTCCTATGATTTCAAAGGAGGAACTATTCTGTTTTGTTGGTCCTCCACTGAAGACATCGTTCATTAATCTATATGGCTGTAGCGAGGAAAAAGGGCAAGAAGCAACAAACATATTCAGAGAGTACTACAAGAATGTTTCGATGCTAAAAGCTCTTCCGTATGATGGGATATATGATCTTTGTGAAGACTTGTCGCATAAAGGTATCAAGATGGCTGTTGCGACAAACAAAAGAGAAGACTTGGCTGTAGATATTCTAAAGCACTTTAAGCTAGATAGATACTTTGATGTGATTCATGGATCTGATAATCAAGGCAGATTATTAAAAGAAGAGCTTGTTCAAAAATGTGTGATAGAAATGGGAACTACTCTTCAGGGAACTGTTTTAATTGGTGACACAGTCGGTGATGCAGATGCTGCAGAAAAGGCGAGGGTTAAATTCATGGGCGTGTGCTATGGATTCGGTTTCACGATAGATGAGAAACGGAGCAAGGATAGTACTTTTGAGTATGCAGAGAATACACGCGACTTGATGCAGCTGTTGACAAAATTAATTATGGGGGAATGAGAAGTGAATGTTTTTTACTTTTCAAGTGATACATATCTAAGATTAGCAGCTGTATCAATGATATCGCTTCTCCACAATAATAAAACAATTGAATTTGTCCACTTCTATATTGCTGATGATGGAATCAAAGAGGAAACAAAAGCATTGTTAGCGAAAATGCTTAGTAAGTATAAAGCAGATATTACTTATATTCCGTTGCCTGATCCATCAGAATTATTGGATTTTCCGTTCAAAGATCGTTATCAAATAGGACATTCGTATCCGAGAATGTGTATAGCAAGATTACTTCCTGAATCAATAGAAAGAGTTATTATACTAGACTCTGATACCTTAGTATTAGGAGATCTTGGAAAACTCTGGAACTGTGAGATGGGGGATAATATATTGGCTGGTGTTGTGGATTGTCTGAATCTAAAAGCATTCAACAAACAATTTGCACTAGCAGACGGGCAGTTCTATTGTAATGCTGGAATGTTTCTTGTCGATTTGAAAAAATGGCGAGAACAGAGAATAGAAGATGTGATTATCACGACAATAAAAGAAAACAATGGTAATATATTCTTCTTTGAACAAACGCTAATGAATTTCAGCTGTCGTGGGAAAATACATAAGCTGCATCCTAGATATAATTCCTATACATTGTTTTATGCTTTCGAATATGATAATTTGATTACATGGCGTCAGCCAACAGTTTTTTATGATAAGACTGAAGTGCAGGAGGCCATTGAAGATCCTTATATCATACATTTTACCCGCAACTTTTACATGAAGAGTCATCCGTGGAAAGAGGGGTCTGAACACCCACTAACTGAAGTGTACCGAAGGTATATGATGATGACACCATGGAAGGAATTGTGGAAGGATAATAGGACTGCAAAACAAGAAAGGCAATATAAATTGTGGCATAAAATACCGCAGAGGATGCTTTGTTGGGGAGCAAACATCCTGTATAATAAAATACGTCCCCTTATGACATGGAGAAATGAATGAACAGACTTCCAGACACGGAAATATATGCATGAGGGAGAGTAAATAATGACAGCCTATAATCCCAATGCTTTTCTTATTTTGACATATGATAGTCACGATTTCTTGCAGGCGCAGGTAGATAGCATATTCAATTAAGAAGGTGTAGATATCAATCACATAATTCGAGATGATGGATCGACTGACGAAACACATAGGAAACTTGGATGTTATTAGATTGATAGGTAAAAGGCAATGTATCTTGAAAATAAGAAGACAAATATTACAATAAACATATTAAAATGCTATGCAGCGTTAATTGTTTTCATATGCCACACGTATATTGTTTGTAAGAATGCCTTCCATTTTGAGTTCACAACATCATGGCAGTTTGTTTTAAAAACCCCAGCATGGGCAGGAGTATGGGTTTTCATGATTGTAGCAGGATTTCTTGCTGCAGATGGATTCTTTCATGGAAGGTATGAATTAACTAAGAAAGGAATCCTCGCGTATTACAAGAATAGGTTAATTAAAATCATCATCCCTACTTGGATAATGATCAGTTTGGTCTATATTCTTGCTGATTCACAATTTGTTTCTGGAAAAATAGTGCTTGATTATCTGACATGTATGTATCGGGGAGAAGGTGGTGCAAGTGGTGTTGGAGCAACTTGGTACGTTTTCTCAATTGTATGGCTTTATTTATTGACACCATTATTTATATTTGTAATTCAACGAATCAATAATAATAGTGACAACAAGGAAAAGGTTTATATTTTCCTGTTCTGTATTATATTAATCTTAGGTATTGTATATCGTGTTGGTGGAAGAAAAATAGGATTAACCTGGTATCGTTGGATTTATGCATCCCCCCTTGGCAATATTGATCTTTTCTTCGGAGGGATGATAGTAAAGCAATTCAAAGAGATAAGGAAAATAAAGTGGAAAAAGGGAAGGGCTGTCGGTTTATTTTTTGTTTTGATAATTCTAATGCTTGCATGCTCTTTTATGTATTTTTATGGAGAGACCACAAAACATTCACTTCTTTCACTATATAGATATATTATGCCAACAGCAGTCCTAATCGTTGTTGGGGGGATTACTCAACTCGCAAGAAAAAGAGCGTCTTAGTTTGATAGATAAATTTATTGCAGGATGTGCATTGTATTCATTTCAATTTTACTTATGGCATTCAATCGTATTAGAACATGTTGCAAAAGTTATAGAACTTGATGGAGTGTTTGTTAGATATTTGGCAACAATGGGAGCTGGCGCATTTATTACTTTCTACATTGCTTATCTTATGAATGCAATGCAACAGGGAATAGGTAAAAAAATAGAGGAGTTAAAGAACTATGCCAAAGCTGCTGACGATCTCGATCCCTACGTATAATGGAAGCAGAACAATAGGAAAGATGCTTGATATCCTCCTTCCTCAGTGTGATGAAAGAGTAGAAGTAATTATCTGTGATAATGCTTCCAAAGACAATACAGGTGAGATTATCGAGAAGTATGTAAAAGGGTATCCGTTAATACAGCATATACGGAATGAGAAGAATATTGGGCCGGATTCTAATTTTCTCTTGTGCATGCATAAAGCTCATGGAAAATACACATTACTTCTTTCAGATGATGATATCCTCATAGAAGGATCTATGTCTATACTTCTGGACTTTCTGGAAAAAAGTCCTGATCTGTCCTTGATTTACCTAAATGCGGTGGGCTTCCATGAGAAGTATAATGGAGCAGATTCGTGTGAGAAGTATCAAAGGGCGGTCTATGATGATTCTCTGTTCGTTACAAAAGATAAGAAAAAGTTCATGGATTATGCTGGAAGAATGTGGGGCTTTCTTTCTTGCTTTGTATGTCTGACGGATGCTATTCGTTCGATTGACAATACTGAAAAGTATAAAGGGACAAATTGGCTACAAAGTTATATACATATTCTTTGTGCAGATTATGGAGAAAAAAATCTAGGAGTAATTGCTATACCTTTAATTGGAGCAGGCATATATAGTATTATTACAAGCACTGATGCTGCACGAGTCGATGGTGATAACTACAGAAAAATGCTTGATTTTGCTGTGCAACATGGATTTGACAAGGATCAGCTTGATGCTCTGTTTATATGGAGAGTATGCTACATTTCAAAAAGAAATGTCATAAAGGAAAAGGCGGCAGGTGCCAAAAACACAGATATAAAAAAATTAATGAAAATCACACGAAAATACCCGGAAGCCTGGATTAAACTTTATCCATTCTTACTTGCTCCCAAATGGTTATGCAAGATCGCAGTAAATATCAATAGCAAGAGGAAGTATTCAGAAGAACTCCATGAAAGTAGAGTGGGCGATATCATCGGGTGAGAGGATAATATGATATTCTTTGGCTTATATGCTCTCGTTGGCATAGTATGTGTATTATCAAATAATGGAAAAAAGAAAAGATCCAGAACGATTGCCTGTTTTCTTATATTCCTTGGAATGCAGTTGCTGTTGGGATTAAGACATATTCAATATGGCGGTGTGGATACACAGGTTTATGCTAGGGATTTTATGCGTATTGTGAACCAGAATTATTCCATGTTGGACATTTTTCGGAATTTTAATAAAGACTATGGATTTTATCTCATTGCCCAGTTCTATTCGATGTTTATACATGATATGAACGCATGGGTGTTTGCATGTGCATTACCATATACTATTGCTGTCACATGGATGATATATAAGTATTCAAAGAATATGTTCCTGAGTTTTATCATGTTTTTGTCCTTTGGGTACTATTTATATAACTTTCAATTAATGCGTCACGTGTTTGCACTCGGAATAATTGTTCTTGCTTACAAGTACTTGGAGGAAGAGCAATATAAAAAATACGTTATAGCAACATTGATTGCTACATTTTGCCATACAATTGCCATTTTATTTTTTGGAGCATACTTTATTAGAAAAGGCAGAATAACAGAAAAGCAGTTGGTCTGGATTGTACTGGGTGGTTTTGCTATTTTGGTGTTTTCACAAGAATCCATAAGGATTGCAGTATTTAATCTGATTCCATTTTTACGAACAGGTAGATTTGCGACATTTTCAACAGTAGGGGGGCACTTATCATCGGAATTCTTTATTCAGATGATTTTTGTTGGCATTAGTTGGGTTGCTTTATTTGGAAAGAAGAAAGAATCTTCTCAAACGTATATTCAGACAACAAATAGAAAAATAGGCCTTTCAGCAGTAATTAGGCCTAGCAACTCAAAGTTCTATACTACCGAACCCAACATGACGCTGCTATTCAATATGGGAGTAGTTGCTACTCTGTTTTATTTGATGACAATTGCAATAGGCGAGAGTTATCGAATGGCTCAATATTTTTCACTTTTTACAATTATTCTTGTTCCAAACGCAATAAATAAAATCAGAGATAAGAGGATCCGGCTGTTGTTCATTGTTCTTATTGTGGCATTTGGCGTTCGGCATTTCTTTGGAGGATTGTTTGTAGATGGATCAGCATATAATCCTTATGTGTTTTTCTGGGAAAGTCCACAAAGTTTGTGGTGAGGTGCCAAAATGAGGATTTTATATATAGGTGATCAAGGCTCAGTAGGAGGCGCTGCCAGGGCACTGGTTGAAGTGGTCACAGAAGTTAAAAAGTTTGGAGTAGAACCTATTGTTGTTACAAGTGTCTATGATAACCTTAATGAAGAAATAGAGTCATATGGCATTAGCACAATAGCTTGTGGCCACCAGTCAGCAATGAATCCAAAGTCGCCATACAAATGGAAAAGACCTCTTAAATATCCCTATGAATGTTTAAGATATTATAAATCTCTGCCAGGAGCTATAAAGACGATAGAAGAGAATATTGACATACACACAATTGATTTGATCCATACAAACTCTGCTAGAAACGATATAGGATGTTTGCTTCGGAATAAATATAACATTCCGCATGTTATGCATATTAGAGAATTCGGCCAGGAAGACTTTGAATGCTGCGTGTATCGTTTGAACTACTATAAATATTTAAATCAGGGGACCGATAGATTTCTTGCGATATCTAAGGCAGTTGCAAATTCTTGGACGAGAAAAGGGATAAACTCATCAAAATTGCAAGTACTATATGATGGAGTTGATATTTCAAAGATCCAAATTAAAGAGAACTATAGAAGTCGTAACGAAGACCTTCATATGGTGATTACAGGAGGGGTCTGTAATGCGAAAGGGCAGCACTTGGCCATAGAAGCAATGGGATTATTACCTGACATGATTAAACCACATGTATATCTGTCAATCATTGGATGGACAGATCCTAGGTATGTGGAAAGACTCAAAAAAATTATTGAGAGCTACAAGCTTGAAGAACAGGTGTCTTTCCTTGATGCGCGAAATGATATTTACAAGGTTCTGAAGGATTATGATGTCGGTCTTACGTGTTCGAGAAGTGAGGGCTTTGGTCGTGTAACTGCGGAGTATTTATATGCAGGACTTACCGCTATTGGGGCTGATACAGGGGCCACGTCGGAACTCATAAAAGATCAGGAAACGGGACTGATTTTCAGTTATGACAATGTTAAGGATCTGTCACAAAAGATAGTAGAATGCTACAGGAATCCAGTCAAGATGAGGAAGCTTGGATTAAATGCACACAAGGATGCAGAAAGATTCTCAGCCGTGAGAAATGCTGATGAGATTCTTGAGGTATATCATTCATTGTTATGATAGGAAGTGATCAAATGAGAATAGGTATTATTACATTTTATAATGATAACATCAATTATGGAGGAATACTACAGGCATATGCAATGCAGAAAAAACTTGCAGATTTGGGATATGATTCCAGACAGGTTTGCCTTGATAATGCTATTACCGAATCATTATCCATTAGAGATAAAATCATACTTTTGATGAAATTGAATTTTAAGGCTATAGATATTTGGAAACGAAAAAAAGATCAACAAAAAAAGGAGAATGCAATTTCAGATATTCGAGAGAAACAGAGAGAAGGTTTTAGGGTTTTTGAAGCACTGATTCCTCACACGGAGAAATCGTATAGAGCGAATGAACTACAAGAATTAGATGTGGAGTTTGATGCTTTTATCACAGGAAGCGATCAAGTGTGGACCCCAAACTCTGGTGGGTTTAGACCTGTTCCACACAGAGGAACGTATTTTCTTGATTTTACGAAGAAGAAAAAAATATCGTATGCTGCAAGCTTTGGGGTAGATAATATATCGGAAGACTTTGCTCGTGAAGCTATGCCTAAGATAGAAAGCCTTAATGCTGTGTCTGTTAGAGAAATCAATGCCAAATTCATTATTCAAAAGCATTTGGATAAGGAGGTTGAGGTTGTTGTAGACCCCGTTTTTTTGTTAAGCAAGGAAGAATGGGCAAACATAGCAATAGAGCACAATGAGGAAGAGTATGTTCTTGCTTACATTTTAGGAGATAAAAATAATGCAAGAAGTATTTCAAAATCTATTTCAGAAAAAAAGGAGATCATGTTATACACAATACCTTTTATTGGAGATTATGTAAAATATGACAGGTCATTTGGCGATAAGCAATTGATTGGAATTGATCCAAGAGAATTTCTTGGTTATGTGAAAAATGCTAATTTTATTATAACAGATTCCTTTCATTGTTTAGCTTTTGCTATAATCTTTGAGAAACAGTTTATTGTAGTCAAGAGGTCAGAAGATAATAAAAAAGGTGCGATGAATTCAAGAGTGACGGATCTCCTAGAGACCTTAAATCTGAGAGATAGAATGTGCAATAGTATAGAAGAAACTGGGGTGGAGATTAACTACAAGACAGTAAAGGATACTTTGAGAAAAGAAGTCGAAAGATCAAAGGCATGGCTTGTAAATAACATTGAAAATGCAGGGAAATAAATGAAGAGTATAAATAAACTTATTAGTAAATACAAAAGTATTCCTATTCAAGTTAGAGCCTCTTTTTGGTTCCTTATTTGCGCATTTATGCAAAAAGGAATATCTATTATAGTCACTCCGATATTTACTCGACTGATGACAACGGATGAATATGGAGAATTTAGCGTTTTCATTTCATGGTTAGGGATTATTTCAGTCATCGTTTCGATGAACCTTTATGCTGGTGTATATAGTCAAGGATTAGTTAAGTTTGAAGATAGAAGAGATGAATATGCTTCTTCATTACAAGGCCTAAGTTTGTTTTTGGTTTTACTCTGGTCAATTGTTTATTTCGCATTTCATGGATTTTGGAATAGACTTTTTTCATTGTCAACTTATAAAATGGTTTGTATGTTCTTTCTGATATGGACTACATCAGTTTTTCAACTTTGGGCAATGAAGGAGCGAGTTGATTTCAGATATAGAAAACTCGCAATGGTTACTGTTTTTGCATCACTATTAGCACCTATTCTTGGAATTATAGGTATTCTCTTTGTGCTTAAAGACAAAGTTATGGCAAGAATACTTAGCATGGTAATTACAAGTTTTTTTGCTTATAGTTGGATGTTTTTTTCACAGCTCAAAAGGGGAAAGAGATTTTTTTCGAGAGAATTTTGGAAGTATGCATTTCTATTCAATTTACCCCTGATTCCACATTATCTCTCAATGACTATTTTAAATAGTGCTGATCGTATTATGATAGAAAGAATATGCGGTTCAGATAAAGCAGGTATATACAACCTTGCATATTCTATATCTCAGATAATGATCATTTTTAATACGGCTTCGTTACAGGCGATTGAACCATGGCTATACAAGAAGATTAAAGCAAGGTCTACAGGGGATATATCTAGAGTTGCATATCCCTCATTTGTGTTGATAGCAGTGGTCAATATTCTATTGATTTTGTTTGCTCCGGAGGTAATAAAAATATTCGCCCCGGAAGAGTATTATGAAGCTATATACGTGATTCCACCTGTTGCCATGAGTGTTTATTTCATGTTTTTATATACATTTTTTGCTGTTTTTGAGTTCTATTATGAAAAAACAAAGCTGATTATGATTGCAACACTTTCGGGAGCAATCTTAAACATCATACTGAATTATTATTTTATTAATATATATGGCTATTTTGCAGCCGGATACACAACATTAGCATGTTATATGCTTTACGCACTACTACACTATGTTTTTATGAAAAGAATTACAATACAAGAGTTACCTAATATTAAAATTTACGATTCTAGAATTATACTTGGTATATCATTTCTATTTATAACGGCAGGATTTTTGTGTATGCTTACATATGCTTTACCCGTTGTTAGATATGGTGTAGCGTGTATTGCTTTGATTATTGTTTTAATAAACAGAGAAAACATAATGAGACTCATTGAGACAATCGTCAAAATGCGGTTTTGAAAAATAATTACAAAATAATCGTTTTTCTTCCAGGGGGAAGACACATGGTTTTGAGTCGGAAAGTGTTTGAAACTTATGGGGCTTGAGTTCCCGAGAGTATACTATCATAAATATTAGGAGGAATTACTGTGGATACAAAATATACTTCTGAAAAAAATACACTAATGCTTATCTATCTTATGAAAAAACATGGAATTAAAAAAATGGTCTTGAGTCCGGGCACCACGAACATTTGTTTGTCTGCGAGCGTTCAACAAGATAATTATTTTGAATTGTATTCATGTGTAGATGAAAGGTCTGCAGCTTATATGGCATGCGGATTGGCTGCAGAAAGTGGGGAACCCGTAGCACTTAGTTGTACAGGTGCTACGGCATCTAGGAACTATATGTCTGCGCTTACTGAAGCATACTATAGAAAGCTACCAATTTTGGCAATTACATCGACACAGCACACTGGGAGAGTTGGTAATCATATAGCACAAGTAATCGATAGAAGTACACCTCCAAATGATATTGTTAATATGAGTATTCAAGTTCCTTCGATTCATGATTATGAAGACGAATGGGCATATAATGTCATGATAAATAAGGCTCTTCTTGAATTAAGACATAGAGGTGGAGGCCCTGTTCATATTAATCTGACCACGACATATTCTAAGGACTATACGACAGCACAATTACCGGAATTTCGGGTCATTAGAAGATATGAGTATGGAGATTCGCTCCCAGATATTAAAGCAGAAAAAGTTGGAGTTTATGTGGGGGCACACCCGAGAATGTCGAATGAGCTTGTTAGTGCTATTAATAGTTTTTGTGAAAGCTATAATGGCGTTGTATTTTGTGATCATACAAGTAATTATCATGGACCTTTTAGAGTTAATCCTGCTTTAGTATGCAATCAAGCACAAGCTACTTCCCCATGTGAATATGTTGACTTAGTGATTCACATTGGAGAAATTTCAGGTTCTGGGATGGCTCTCCGAATGAAAGAGTCGTGGCGAGTAAATCCAGATGGTGAAGTAAGGGATACGTTTAGAGTTCTTAAAAATGTATTTGAAATGCGTGAGATTGATTTCTTTAATTCCTATGTAGAAAAAGCAAGGAGTATTACGAAGAAGAAAAACACTTCTTATTTGACAGAATGGAGGGAAACAAATAGTAGGGTTTTGGAACTTGTTCCTGAGTTGCCTTTTGGAAATGCGTGGGTTGCCCAACATAGTGTTGACAGATTCCCAGAGGGATGTGTTGTGCATCTGGGAATCTTGAATTCGCTTAGAAACTGGGATTTCTTTGAATTTAGCCATCCTATAGATTGCTATTGCAACACGGGGGGGTTTGGAATTGATGGCTGTGTGTCTTCTCTTATCGGTGCATCTTTCAATGATAAAAAGAAACTGTACTTTGGCATTGTGGGCGATCTTGCTTTTTTTTATGACATGAATGTATGGGGCAATAGACATTTGGGAAATAATGTTAGATTGATGGTTATAAACAATGGTAAAGGTACTGAATTTAGGAATTTTAATCATGATGGTGCACGGTTTGGTGATAATGCAGACAATTATATTGCAGCCGCTGGACACTTTGGAAACAAGTCTTCGGAACTTGTTCGTCATTATGCTGAGGATTTAGGGTGTGAATATCTAACGGCATCTACAAAAGAGGAGTTTATTAATCAAATTAACAGATTCTTGACAAAAGAAATGTTGGATAAACCGATAATATTTGAAGTGTTCACGGAAAGCAAAGATGAAAGCGATGCTTTGTATACTCTATATAATATGGATAAGTCTGCATCTGGTAGTGCCAAGATGATTGCAAAGGGGATTCTCGGAGAGAATGGGTACAATACATTAAAAAGAATTGTAAAAGGATGAAAACAATGGGTTTTAGAGAATGTATGAAAGGTAAGCTAAAAGCAATAATTCGACTTTTCGAGGAAAAACAAATCTATTCAGTTCCAGTACAAATAAATACAACGGAGTTGTTAAAAGGAAAGGTAGCTCTTATTACTGGCGGAAGCGGAGGAATAGGTATTGCGATTGCTGAGAATTTCTTGAAAAATGGATGTAAAGTAATTATTGCAGGAACAACGGAGGAAAAACTTGAAAAGTGTATGAAGACACTTGGGGGAGGGACTAACCTAAAGGCTATTGTACTTAATGTGAATGATATCAATAGCCTACCGGATAAAATTAAGGAAGCAGATCAAATGTTTGAGGAGAGGATTGATATTCTTGTTAATTCCGCTGGATTGGTTGCGAAAAACGATTTCTTTAATATGACGGAAGAAGAATACGATGCCATAATGGATACAAATGCAAAAGGCACATATTTCATGAGTCAGGCTATGGCAAAGTATATGATTGAGAACGGCATAAAAGGTCATATTCTTAACTTATCATCAAGTTCATCGAAAAGACCTGCATGGACTCCTTATCAAATGTCTAAATGGGCAATTAGAGGGCTGACTCTTGGTTTGGCTGATGCATTATTACCATATGGTATTATTGTAAATGCAATAGCACCCGGGCCTGTGGCTACTCCTATGCTAGGTAAAAGTGTTGAAGATGATATTTACAAGGCAGATAATCCAAGTGGAAGATACGCTTTGCCAAGCGAAATTGCAGCTTTGGCCACCTTTATGGTAAGTGATATGGGGAATTATATCGTAGGTGACACCTTCTTTATTACTGGTGGAAGTGGTACTATCTCCTTACATAAATAGCCGTTTAGACACTCAGTGAGAGTCTGTATGTCAGATGTAAAAAGTGGTGATGAATAAGGAAAAGGCTATGAAAACGTGAAACGTAAGCGGAAAATATTCCCACGGGTACATTAACCCCTGGATCTGTGGGACAATGGCATTGGTAGTTTATTACTTCCAACAGATATGACAAATAGAAACATTGGGAGACGTTTACTCCCGATGCGATGTAGGAGAGCCAATGCCAAAAGCAAAATTCAAAACAGACCAGGAATGGCTGGACGTGATCCAGGCCTGCCGAACAAGTGGAATGACGGATAAAGACTGGTGCCTTAGCAATGGCATAAGCCAAACAAGCCTTTACCGACATATAAACCGGCTCAGGAAGAAAGATTATGCAATCCCCGGGCATGGTCGGGTCCAGTTGGACAAAGGGCATGAGGTTGTACCTGTAGAGTTTGACAGGTTTGCAGAACCGGCTCAGACGTATGTCAGATTATCAGAGGAGGAAAGATCCGATGCCGTTTCTGTATCAGAAAACGCATCAAGCGGCATAAGCATAACTGCAGGAAAGTTCAAGATAGATATAGATAACAATGTAAACACATCTGTGTTGCAGGATACACTGAGGATCCTGCAGAGATTATGTTAGGGGATCTTTCCGGCGTCAGTAAGATATACATCGTGACTGGGGTCGTAGATATGAGAAAGAGCATAGATGGCTTGATGGCAATCATACGTGACAGCTTCGAGATGGATCCATATGAAAATGCAGTTTATCTGTTCTGTGGAAGGAAGAGTGACCGGATAAAAGCGATCCACCATGAGAGAGATGGGTTCTGTCTGTTATATAAGCGATTAGATAGCGGCAGATACAAATGGCCACGCGATGCATATGACGTAAGGAGTCTTACGAGACAGGAATACCGGTGGCTCATGGAAGGGTTAAGTATAGATCAGCCAAAGGCAATAAAGCCTGTGGGGAGGCAGGATTTTTAGGAATAAATAACACCAAGAAAACCCGCAGAATTTCGGCATTTTTAAGACTTCATAAGTCTTTTTAAATGGGTGTGATGATAGTATAATAGAGGCATAAACCGAAAGGATACATGCCTGTTGGAAAATGTCGAAATCTCAGAAAAATTGAATAAGCTTCTTGAGATGCAGGAAACCATCCTTAAACTCAGCGAGCAGGTGTCTGAGCAGATGAAGACGATATCTGAGCAGGCTCAGGCTATAGCTGACAGGGATGAGACTATTGCATACCTGAAGAAGATGATCTTTGGGAGCAAAAGCGAGAAGTCAAAAAATTTCGATATCCCCGGACAGCTCAGTCTGTTTGATGAACAGGAAATCACCCCAGAGGATCGTGAGGAGACGAGGGAAGTATCCGGATACACAAGAACGAAACAAAAAAAAGATAAGACCACCCATGCCGAGATGTACAAAAACCTTCCGGTTAAGAAAAGGGTAATACCTGCTACAGGCGAAGACAGGATATGTGAATACTGTGGCAAAGAAATGGAACATCTGGGTGAGAAGTTTATAAGAGATGAGATAGAGATAACCCCAGCTAAAGTTGTACATGTAAAAGTGTATCAGGAGACCGTTGTCTGTAACCAATGCAAGAATGACGGGGCAGCTGTCATACAT
>CAMUZQ010000003.1 GCA_947165275.1 uncultured Lachnospiraceae bacterium
CTCCACCTTAAGAACATAATAAAAATCTGCGGATCTTTCTTTACCATCGTTAGAACCACTCTCTGTCAGTAAATCATCAAGCTGCTTTTTTGAAACCAATACTCTTGATTTTATGATTCCTTTAAGCGGCTCTATTTCATATGTACCCGTAGCATTAATATCATTCTTATAAAAGCGAATATACTTTGCATTTCCTATATCTTCATGATGTGAATACACTGATTCCCCCTTGATTGCATAGTAATAAAAAACAAAAGTCCTGCCTTCAGATAAAAGCCCTTCTCTGCTCAGTAGCTCATAATAATCAGGTCTCAAATAACCGATAACACACAAATCATTATGGATATTCCTATTGTCCTTTTCCTTACCTGTAGTTCTTTTATCTAACGTACTAATCGCAGGTTCTCCAAGTACAAGGTTGCTATAAGACAACATACGGTTAAGTCTGCTGTATTTTCTGCTTCGTGCTTCAATGATTTCATATATAAAATCTTTCAATGCATTTTCACTATCTGCCTGAATACTTGGTTTGATTGCAAAAGCACCTACTCCTGGAAGAACTTCCTCAAAGAGTCTGTAATTCTTTGTCTTTGAATCAAAATCTCCAAGATACAGGACGTAACGTCCTACCGTTCTTCTAATTGCATCATTGTATGTATGCATTTTCAGAAGATCTCCACGCTTATATGTATACATGATTATTTAAGAATCTGCCATACAGGATACTGCCTTGATCCCTCACGTTTAATATATCCTTTGTCCTTAAGCGAATCCAACGCCCTTTGAACAGTTCTGACCGTTTTTGAGATCTTTTCGGATATTTCCTCTCTGGAAGAGTCCGGTTTCTGCTTCAATATCGCATATACCGCCTTCTCCGTTCCGTTCAAAGTGACATCCAAAGTGACATCCAAAATGTCACTATGAATTCTATTGCGGTAGATAATAAACTTAAATCCATTCCTCGTGTTTTCGTAAGAATACTTTACTTTCGCATCTTTACATAAACTGTCTATTCTCTTGAAACCACTTCCAAACTGTTCAATTCTCTTGCATAAATAAAGCATTTTTGAGATCGTATCATTTCTTAATTCAGACTCATGATGCTCCTTGATATACTCCTCCGGCATATATTTGCTGGCATAATCTCCCGGGCTGTATATGGTTATCATTCCCGGATGAATACATATCTCGTGATGAGTTCTTCCTCCATATATTGCATGCGCAAAGCCGTTTGCAAGCACCTCTCTTATAACAGCTGCAGGTATTTCCGGGATTTCATCCCGCTCCATCTTGTTTATTTCCACTCGCCAGCGGATATTTTTAAAAATATACTCCTCTGCTTTGTCCAGAAGGTTGATAATATTATCCTCAAACAGTGCCATGTCAAGGATTGTAAGCTTTTCATCCGTTGCAAACACTCCCACCTTCAAGGATATCGGATGCGTATTTCCAAACAATGCTTCACCTGCATTGGTTAAATAGTCGTCCTGAACAAGTCCAAATCTGTTAATGACTATAGGCGTATTATATTTCCCCTTCGGAAGTCTGCCTGCCTCTACTGCTCTCTGCCAAAAAGTTTTTACGGCGGATCTGTCAACCTTATCAGCTTTTGCAGTAGATTTATCCATCTCCCATTTTGTCCGATATTTATTGGCCTCAAAGAATACCTTCAATTCCTCCGGTGCTACCTCACGATCTTCATCTGCAGTTCGCAGATAATATCTCCCCGCAGCAGAATATGGTGTATTGTCTCCACTGAACTCAACCTTTATCAAAGATTTTCCATCAATGATTTCTTCGCTTATTACCGGATAGATCTGAGGCTTTATGTTTTCATATACAGCTCTCGATACATCCCTCAGCGATGATTCCGAAACATCCTGCCCCGTAACATCGCCATTGGGTTTGACTCCAAAATATAATGTTCCGACTCCGTGCTTATTCAATATAGACGATATGGAAACCATCGCTGCCTTCATCTCACCTGTTGTCTTTTTGAATTCCAGAGTTTCCGTTTCCTTGCCAAGATTCATACTGGTGCCACCTTTCTCTCAAAGTGACATCATTATACATCTAAGTGACATTTTTGTCACTATGAATTTTGCCAATTCCACCATCACTTTTCTGCACCCGGTTCAACCAGAAGTGACATTTTGTCACTTCAAAAATGTCACTTCAAAAATAACGGTTTTCAGACTTAACATTCTGAGCGAAGCACTCTTTTCAGCTTCTGTGCGAAGGTCTGCCCCTGCTCCTTGAAGTGAAGATTTGCAATATAGGTAGTCTTTCCGATAGTGCGTTTTACCGTGCTTGTGGGCAAAGAAGAAGCGCAGGTATCATTATCGACAACTGCGCTTTCCTGCTCCGGTATTAAGTTTTTTTCGTTGCTCTGCACATAAGCTTCCATTTTCGTCTTATCCTGCAAGGCGGCACGATCAGAAACGGCACCGATGAATTTGCCCTTCATGATCGGAAATACTGACATTTTCAAACCTCCTTCGAAGTGCAACATGTTACACTTTTTGCCCCAAACGCAAAAAAGCGCCCGGGGAATTATCGTGTTTTTTACCTCGAACGCATCTAAAAAATGCAAACAACAGATTCAATAATACTAATCTGTATATAGCACCTTATATTTTTTAGTTAAAAAAATATAGGGAGTCTTTAACAGACTCCCTATACCAGGAATAGCTTAAATTCAAGCTTTTCCGGGAACCGGAAGCATCGGTTTTCTCCGTAATAGAGTTTTCCGCTCTTCCTCATGAAATCTTTTGGAATTTCAAAAGTTCCCAAAAAACAGCTTGCATCTTTTACTGACGTGACTCGGCTATAGCAGCCTGTGCTGCCGCAAGTCTTGCTATCGGTACTCTGAAGGGTGAGCAGGAAACATAGTCCAGACCGATCTTATTGCAGAACTCGATGGATGAAGGATCTCCTCCATGCTCTCCGCAGATACCGCAATGCAGGTCGGGTCTCACGCTCTTTCCTTTCTTAAGCGCCATATCCATAAGCTCTCCTACGCCGTCCTGATCAAGCTTTGCGAAAGGATCGTTCTCAAAGATCTTCCTCTCATAATATGCCTGCAGGAATTTCCCTGCATCATCTCTTGAGAAGCCATAGGTCATCTGTGTAAGGTCATTCGTTCCGAAGCAGAAGAATTCTGCATCTGCCGCGATCTTGTCAGCTGTAAGCGCTGCTCTGGGGATCTCTATCATCGTACCTACCTCATATCTGAGATCCGAACCCAAAGCCTTAAGCTCTGCATCTGCTGCCTCTACTACTATATCCTTGACGTACTTTAATTCCTTTACATCACCTACAAGCGGGATCATGATCTCCGGAACAAGGTTCCAGTCGGAATGATTCTTCGCAACCTTAACAGCTGCTCTGATAACAGCTACAGTCTGCATCTTGGCGATCTCGGGATATGTAACATCAAGTCTGATGCCCCTGTGTCCCATCATGGGATTGAATTCCACCAGGCTCTCGATCTTGGTCTTTATTTCCTCTACACTCTTCCCCTTTGCTTTTGCAAGTTTGGAAATGTCTGCCTCTGTCTTAGGCACAAACTCATGCAGCGGAGGATCCAGGAATCTTATCGTTACAGGGTTGCCTTCCATAGCCTCAAAGAGCTGTTCGAAGTCTCCCTGCTGCAGAGGCTCTATCTTATTAAGTGCCTCCTCTCTTTCCTCAACTGTGTCGGAAACGATCATCTCTCTGAAGGCTTCGATCCTGTCCTCATCAAAGAACATATGCTCGGTACGGCAGAGACCTATACCCTCTGCTCCCAGCTCCCTTGCCTTCTTCGCATCATGGGGGGTATCCGCATTGGTACGAACCTTAAGTGTCCTGTACTTATCAGCCCATCCCATGATCCTTCCGAACTCACCTGCGATCTTTGCATCAACCGTAGGAACCGCGCCATCATAGATATTACCTGTAGTACCGTCGAAGGAAATGATGTCACCCTCATGATATTCCTTTCCTCCGAGAGTAAACTTCTTATTGGCTTCGTCCATCACGATATCGCCGCAGCCCGAGACACAGCATGCTCCCATGCCCCTTGCCACAACAGCTGCATGGCTTGTCATGCCGCCTCTGACCGTGAGGATACCCTGGGCAACCTTCATTCCTGTTATGTCTTCGGGAGATGTCTCAAGCCTTACAAGTACGACCTTTTCACCTCTTGCTGCCCAGTCCTCAGCATCAGCTGCAGTAAATACGATCTTGCCGCTTGCTGCACCGGGAGCTGCCCCGAGAGCCTTACCGATAACTCTTGCCCTTACCAGAGCGCTCTGATCAAAGGTCGGATGAAGCAGTGTGTCCAGATTTCTGGGATCGATCATGGCAACTGCCTCTTCCTCTGTTCTCATTCCTGCATCCACAAGGTCGCAGGCTATCTTCAATGCCGCCTGTGCCGTCCTCTTTCCGTTCCTTGTCTGAAGCATGTAAAGCTTTCCGTGCTCTACGGTAAATTCCATATCCTGCATATCCCTGTAGTGGTCCTCAAGGGTTTTGCATACATCCGAGAACTGCGAGAATGCCTCGGGGAATTTTTCTTCCATTTCAGATATCTTCATAGGTGTACGGACTCCGGCCACGACATCCTCTCCCTGCGCATTGGTAAGGAATTCTCCGAAAAGCCCCTTCTCACCTGTTGCCGGATTTCTTGTGAAAGCAACACCTGTACCACAGTCATCACCCATATTACCGAATGCCATTGACTGTACATTTACGGCTGTTCCCCATGAATAGGGAATATCATTATCTCTTCTGTATACATTCGCGCGGGGATTGTCCCATGACCTGAATACTGCCTTGATAGCGCCTACCAGCTGATCTTTGGGATCTGTAGGGAAATCCTGTCCGATCTTATCCTTATACTCAGCCTTGAACTGATTTGCAAGCTCCTTCAGATCGTCTGCATCCAGCTCGACATCCTGTGTCACGCCCTTTCTTGACTTCATCCTGTCGATAAGCTGCTCAAAATACTTCTTGCCGACTTCCATAACGACATCGGAGTACATCTGGATAAAACGTCTGTAGCAGTCCCATGCCCATCTGGGATTATTTGATTTTTCAGCAAGTGTATTCACGACGGTCTCATTAAGACCAAGATTAAGGATGGTATCCATCATGCCGGGCATTGAAGCTCTTGCGCCGGATCTGACCGAAACAAGAAGAGGATTATCCTTATCGCCGAACCTCTTGCCCGTGATCTCCTGAAGCTTCTCCACATACTCCATTATCTGTCCGAAGATCTCACTGTTGATCTCCCTGCCATCCTCATAGTACTGAGTACAGGCTTCGGTTGTTATGGTAAATCCCTGCGGAACCGGGAGTCCCAGATTTGTCATTTCCGCAAGATTGGCTCCCTTACCTCCAAGGAGCTCACGCATGTCTGCGTTGCCTTCAGTAAACAGATACACCCATTTCTTCATTCCTTTTCCTCCATAAAAATAATTCCGAAATACCTTCGGGTAATTAAGTGATTATACCATATTTCAAAGCATTTGAAACGTCTCTGAAATACAGCCGTAACCCGCTTTTCCTATTGTCCCGCAGCCTGTTGTGCCAGCAGTGCCGCCAAAAGATTGGGATCTATGGCTCCTATATCGCCGTTTTCCTCTCCGCCTCCCGCTGCTGGATTATCTGATGATACCGAAGCTGACGCTGCGGCCACAGGCGGAGCATCTGTCCTGGGTAATCCTGCAGCATCCAGAGAATGAGGGCACCAGCCTGCGATCAAAGGAACTCCCACTGTCCTGTACGGACAGGTCTCCGAAGCCGCCTGCCCCGTAAGTCCGCATACGAAATTGTAGCTTCCTGTGCCGGTGCTGTGCACTCCGTTGCAGACTGTTTCCGGGATCGTATCCACACGGTAAAACTCCGTATGCGCCGCTCCGGAAGCCTTGTCAAAATCAGATGCCAGATTCCCGGTATATTTACAGACAGTGGCGGTAGTCACATCTGCCGGCTGAACGAAATCCACCTCCGGGAGCCCCTCATGGATGGGCTCCATCACGGCCCGCCAGACCGTCCTCGCAAGCCTCTGCTGCTCTTTGTCATACATCTTCTTGTTATTATCGTACCCTGCCCAGGTAGTACAGGTATAGTAATGCGTATAGCCCGCAAACCACACATCGTTCTCACCGGTTGTCGTACCGGTCTTTCCGGCGATCTTCTGTGTGCCGAAATTAACGGATGCGCCTGTTCCCTGAGTGACCACGTCCTCCATGGCTGATGTGCACAGATATGCGGCAGCCTCTCCCAGCACCTGTGAGCCCGGATCGCCTGTATTATCCAGGAGTACATTTCCGTCATGATCCAGTATCTTGGTATAGAAAATAGGCTTATGATAAACCCCTCCGTTCGCTATCGTCGCATATGCGGCATTCAGTTCATAATTCTTTACACCGTGAGTGATGCCCCCGAGGGCGAGCGCCTGCTGCACATCGGACATGACCGTTCCGTTCGACTGGACTTCATTATCCACAAGTGTCGTAAACCCGAACTTAAGGAGATAGTCATACCCGACCTGGGGCGTGATATCCGTAAGAGTCTTGACCGCAATGATGTTCATGGACTGCTCTATGGCATATCTCAGGGTGACCGGGCCCTTATATCCCGAGGAATACCAGTTGGAAACCGGTCTGCCGTTTGCATAGTTGAAGGGCTCATCGACGGTGACGGTTCCCAGGGTCTTTGCGCCTATATCAAAAGCAGGCGCATATGTGGATACGATCTTGAAGGTCGATCCCGGCTGCCTTACCGTATCGGTAGCCCTGTTTAGCGTCAGGGAAGCTTCCTTCTTTCCTCTGCCGCCTACAATGGCTTTTACATAACCGTTAGTCTGGTCTTCGATCGTAAGAGAGATCTGGGGCTGTGGTGTGATGGAGATAGTCTCCGCCTCGATGGAATAGCCTTCGCTCTCTATATATTTCTTATACAGCTCGGCGTCCGCCCTGGCGTCCGCCTCGGAGGAATACAGACGGTCATATCCGTTCCGCCCCTGATCCTTGAAATAAACCTCCATCATCTGTGAAGAGAAGTTCTGAACCTTATCATCCTTATCCACTCCGGTCACACGGTAATCCAGCAGATACTCGGTCTTGGAAGGATAGAGCTCCGGATCTGCAGTCGCATCATCGCATATTTTCTGTATCTTGGAATCCTGCGTCGTAAATATCTGCAGACCTCCTGAATAAAGCATATTGTATGCCTGATTCTCCGTATAACCCAGCTTCTCCTGGAAATCATCCATTATCTCCTCGACCATGGCGTCAACAAAATATGAATTTATTGAATTCTGCTCTGTCTTGGAATTGACTGTCTGGATCCTCTCATAGGGGTCGTCAGCCATAGCCTGCTGATAAGCCTGATCGGTGATATAGCCCTGGGCAAGCATCTTGTCGAGGACCATCTTTCGTCTCACCGCATTGTTGTCGGGATGAGAGATAGGATTATATCTGCTGGGATTACTTGTGATCGCCGCTATTACCGAAGCTTCGGACAGATTGAGATCAGATGCGTTTTTACCGAAATACCTCAGCGATGCAGCCTGAACCCCCAGAGTGTTCTGTCCGAGGTTGATCGTATTAAGATACAGCTCCAGTATGCTGTTTTTTGTCATGCCCGGCTGTCTTTCAAGCTGTATGGCCAGATACTGCTCCTGTATCTTTCTTTTTACCTTTTCAAAAGTGGATTCCCCGGTTGCCCACTTGTCAAATACCGAATTCTTTATGAGCTGCTGGGTTATTGTACTTGCGCCCTGCGACATATCCCTTGTGGATACCATTATATAAGCCGCTCTCGCTATACCCTTGATATCGATACCGTTATGCTCATAAAACCTCTCATCCTCCATTGCAACAAAGGCATGCTGCATATCTATGGGTATCTTGTCTATGGTCTGGTATATACGGTTCGAATTTGTAGCGACCAGTTTGGTAATCTGATTGCCTTCACTGTCATAAACCGAACTGGAATATCCTGTAGGACGCACATCAATAGTAGATATATCCGGGGCCGAAACAAGTATCCCCCTGAATACACCTGCTGCCGCAAAGCTTCCTGCAAGTACCGCCGCCACAAGCACGATGATCGCCGCCATATAAAATCCGGCGCCGAGCATATTCGTAAGCTTTGGCATCTTTGCATGAAGCTCCTTACGTCTTCTTTCTATTCCTCTTCGGCTGTAATCCAAATCCGTCTCCCCGTCAGTCAGTCAGATCGCTGAAGCTGAATCCCTGTACCTCTTCACTGGCGTCTGAATCGGCCTTTACTACCTTTTCCTCTTCCTTCTTTACCTCACCGATGATCTTGTCTTCCTCAGCTGCCTTCTCTCCGGCAAGATCGATCGACACATAATCATCCTCATTGTCGCCTGCCTTTTCCTTATCCAGAAATTCCTGAAGGTCATCATTGGACTCTTCATCAAAATCATCAAATTCCGTGTATTTATCCCCGGTCAGGAAATAATACACCCCTGCTGCTGCAGCGCCAATAACAGCGATCCCCAAAAGCCCCTTAAGAACGTTCTTCATGAAACTGTACCTCCTAAAACAATTCTATGTTTCGCCAAGTGCTCATATTATACTATTGAAATGTGAAAAAAAAAAGTTCACGTTCATTTATCGGCCGAATATTGTGATAGAATACTCTCTATGAAGGCCAGGCTGTTTATTTTACTGATCCTTTTACTCGCTCTCCTTACCGGAGGCTGCGGAGAGGGGGGATCAGAGGACGACAAACATATAATTCTTACTACAGGCTTTGAAGAAGGACAGCTTTTTTTGATCGGTGACAGCAAATGCTTCATCCCTGAAGCCAGGCTCTACGTGAGGAACCTGTCAACAGGCTATGAGAAGCTTTACGGAAGCGAGATCATGGATCTCTCCGTGGGAAACACCCTTGTCTCTGATAAGCTGACCTCTCTTGCGCTGTCAAGACTTGCCCAGGTGAAAGCAATGGGGCTTCTGGCGGCAGAGCATGAGGTAACCCTAAATGACCGTGATCTGGATAAATGCACCCAGGCCGCTGACAGATATATGCAGTCCCTGTCCGATCGCGATATATCCGATATGGGGATCGACTACGACCTCCTCCTTTCCATGTATGAGGACTACGCCCTGGCGGATAAGGTTTATGATCATATCACCGGGGATATCAATCCTGAATACTCCGATGATGAGGCACGTATCATAACCATTCAGCGTATACTGATAAAAGGCGCAGACGAGTCGGAAGCCCTGCAGAAGGCCAACGCTGTATATGCAAAGCTTGAACAGGGCGCAAGCTTCGATTCCCTGGTGGGCGATTATAATGAAGAGCTTCAGTCCAGATATTCCTTTGGAAAGGACAGCAGTGATTTTTCCCCGGAGTTCATCGAAGCCTGCTTCAGGCTCTCCACTGACGAGATCTCCACTCCCTTCGTAACACCGGAGGGTGTTTCCATAGTGAAATGCTTAAGCTCATATGATATGGAACAGACCGATCTGAATAAGGCCCGTATGGTCGAAAAGAAAAAAAGCGATGCCTTCAATGAGATCTACAGCGATTTCGTTGAGGATCTTTATACGGATTTTAATAACGACCTGTGGGAGGAGCAGAAGATCCCATCCGGAATGCTTGATACAGAGGAAAATTTTTTTGAAGTGTATTATGATATTTTTAACACGCCGGGATCGTCGTCATAGCGCTGTCACGGGACAGTCCGGCAGATATTACGGCATATTTTAAGGAAGGAAACGAAAATGGAAAACTATCAGATCGACACAAAATGCGTACAGGCAGGCTACAGACCCGGGAACGGAGAACCGAGGCAGATCCCCATCATCCAGTCCACCACATTCAAATACGACACAAGTGAGGAAATGGGAAAGCTCTTTGATCTGGAGGAATCGGGATATTTTTACACCCGGCTTCAAAACCCCACTAACGACTATGTTGCAGCGAAAATAGCGGCTCTGGAGGGAGGAACCGCAGGTATGCTCACAAGCTCCGGACAGGCTGCAAATTTCTTTGCTCTTTTCAATATATGCGAAGCCGGATCCCATATAGTTTCTTCAGCTTCAATATACGGCGGCACCTTCAATCTCATCTCGGTAACAATGGCCAAGATGGGCATAGAGGCAACCTTTGTTTCTCCTGACTGTACCGAGGAGGAGCTGAATGCGGCATTCCGTCCTGAGACCAGGGCTGTCTTCGGAGAGACCATAGCAAATCCTGCACTCACAGTGCTTGACATAGAAAAATTTGCCCGTGCCGCGCACGATCACGGTGTCCCTCTCATTGTTGACAATACCTTTCCCACACCCGTACACTGCCGGCCGATAGAGTTCGGGGCTGATATAGTCACTCATTCCACCACCAAATATATGGACGGCCACGGAGCCGGAGTAGGCGGAGCGATAGTTGATTCGGGAAGATTTGACTGGATGGCACATGCGGACAGCTATCCCGGACTGACTACTCCCGACGAGTCCTATCACGGAATAATATATGCCGAAAAGTTCGGAAAAGAAGGCGCCTTTATAACAAAATGCACCTCGCAGCTTATGCGTGATCTTGGCTGTATACAATCGCCGCAGAATGCTTTTCTTCTGAATCTGGGTCTGGAATCGCTGCATGTAAGGATGGCACGCCACGCCTCAAACGGTCTCGCTATAGCCGAATACCTGTCAGGTCATCCGAAAGCAGCGCATGTAAGCTATCCCCATCTTAAAGAGGATCCTTACTATGATCTTGCTATGAAGTACATGCCCGAAGGCGGATGCGGTGTGGTATCCTTTGAGATAGAGGGCGGCCGTCCCGCTGCAGAGGCCTTCATGAGCAGACTCAGGCTTGCGGCAATAGAAACCCATGTCGCCGATGCGAGAACCTGCTGCCTGAATCCTGCGACATCCACTCACAGACAGATGTCGGATGAGCAGCTGAAAGCCGCCGGGATACCGGCAGGTCTCATAAGGATCTCCTGCGGTCTGGAAGCCGCGGAAGATATAATAGCTGATCTACAGCAGGCGCTAGTATAGCGTTCGAAAAATAACTGGACTAATGCGCAGAATGCTTGCCTGAGAGTGCGTTTTCAAAAACGCAGGCGTAGCGGGCTACGCCGAGGCTTTTGGAAATGTGCTATCAGGTGAGCAGGCAAGCATTTGGTACAGTTATTTAAGAAACGCTATACTAGATGCCCCTCTTTAGACTATAACTCCTAAAGACCGAAGGAAAAGTATAAAGAGCAGAACAGGTGTGACATATTTGACCATCAGGATATAAAGCCCTTTACGTCCGAATCTCTCGCCGTTTTTCGTGGCTTCCTTAACTATGGTCTCAGGCTTTGCGACCCATCCGATCAGCAGACAGGTTCCTATTGCAACGACAGGCATAAGGATGTAATTGCTCAGGTAGTCAAGTATGTCAAGCACCTGCCCTGTGCCGCCGTTTGGCATGGGAAGCTCAAAATACAGCACATTGTATCCGAGACAGACGACTATCCCGATACACAGGCCTGTCACCCCCTCCAGTATCGCTGCCTTTTTCCTTGACATCCCGAATTTTTCGATCATGGAAGCCACCACAGCCTCCATTATGGATATAGAGCTGGTCAGTGCCGCAAAAAACACCATGACGAAAAAGACTGCTCCGACTATCCCTCCGATGGTGCGCATTTTGGAAAAAACAGCAGGCATGGAAATAAAAAGAAGAGAAGGTCCCGAGGCATCCATTCCCTCACGGCCCATAACCACATATATAGGCGCTATTATCATGATACCGGCAAGGAAAGCGACCCCTGTATCAAACAATTCAATATAGTTGGCACTCCTGATAAGATTTTCCTTATCATCAAGATATGAGCCGTAAGTGATCATTATTCCCATGGCAACACTTATGGAATAAAAAAGCTGTCCCATTGCATCCAGGAGCACCTTTAGGAAGGAGCCCGGAGTGATCCCGCTCAGATCCGGCACCATATATACCTTTAATCCATCCAGTCCTGTTCTGGTAATATTGCCGTCTGTATGATGCATCGTAAGAGCAAAAACAGCTATCGCCGTGACAAGGATCACCAGTATCGGCATCAGGATCTTCGATATCCTTTCTATCCCTTTGTTTATCCCTTTATAGATAACAAAAGAATTGAAAGCAATAAACACGGCGAGCAGCACGACAGGCTCCACCGGTGATGTTATAAAGCTCGTGAAGTAACCATCCTCAGTCGCAGCAGCTCCGTTTCCGGTAAGATATACCAAAGCGTATTTCATGACCCATCCTCCGATCACACAGTAATACGGAAAGATCAGAAACGGTACGATGACTGCAAACTTGCCTATCCATCTCCAGCCGGGATGTAATTCTCCATAGGCCCTCAGCGGAGATTTCTTGGTCTTACGCCCAATGGCTATTTCCGAAACAAGCAGTGTAAAACCGAATGTTACAACCAGAACAAGATATACGACCAGAAACAGGCCTCCTCCGTTCTTCGCTGCCAGATAAGGAAATCTCCATAGATTCCCAAGTCCTACTGCGCTTCCTGCGGCTGCGAGCACAAACCCCATGGCGCCCGAAAATGATGTCTTTTTTTTCTTCATGAACCTCTTACCTCTTTAGATCTTTTCTTCTGCCAATCTGAATATAAAGCAGTATCATACTCTGGTAGTATAATGTCAAATTCCTGTCCTGACTACTTACGTCTGTGTGCCATTATATAGCCTATCGTACCCGGAGCAAACTCCTCCTTCCCGGCTCTGTCTTTTTTTCTTTTATCCGCACGGCCGGAATTTCCGTTTGAAAGGCTCTTCTGCTTATCCCTTTTCCCATGATCCGGCGATGCCCCCTCTCCTGTCATGGAAAGAGAGATCCTTCCTTTCTTTTCATCGACCTCGAGAACGGTCACATCCACCACATCTCCTACAGATACGACCTCCAGAGGGTGCCTGATGAATCTGTCCGACATCCTCGAGATATGGACCAGACCATCCTCATGAACTCCTATGTCCACAAAAGCTCCGAAATCAATGACGTTCCTTACCGTACCCTTAAGCTTCATTCCGGGTTTAAGATCCTTCATCTCAAGCACATCCGACCGCAGTACGGGGACCGGCAGATCCTCTCTGGGATCGCGCGCCGGTTTTTCCAGCTCTGAAAGGATATCCTCAAGCGTGATCTCTCCACAGCCCATCTCCTCGGCCAATGCCCGCCTGTCCTTGATATTCTTCCTGAATGAACGTATCTTTTCCTCGTCTCTGATGCCGCATCCGATTTTTCGGAGCAGAGCTCTGGCGCTGTCATAGGACTCCGGATGTACTGCTGTCGCATCCAGCATCTCTTCTCCGTCAAGGATCCTGCAGAAGCCTGCACACTGTTCATATGTCCTGGGACCGAGCTTCGCCACCTTTTTAAGCTCCTGCCTGGTGCGGAACCTGCCGTTGGTCTCTCTGTATGAGACTATGTTTTTTGCAACGGTATCAGATATTCCCGAGATATAGGAGAGCAATGAGAACGAGGCCGTATTCAGATCCACTCCTACACTGTTGACCGCATCCTCGACCACTCCTGACAGAGTCTCTGTCAGCTTCTTCTGGTTCATGTCATGCTGGTACTGCCCCACTCCGATGGATCTGGGCTCAATCTTTACAAGCTCGGATAAGGGATCCTGTACTCGCCTTGCAATAGATGCGGCGCTTCTTTGTCCCACATCAAATTCCGGGAATTCCTCAGTTGCCAGCCTGCTCGCTGAATATACACTGGCTCCGGCCTCATTTGTTATCACATAATGAACCTTCTGTTCCGGTATTTCCTTCAAAAGCTCTGCCACTACCTGTTCCGACTCCCTTGACGCCGTACCGTTTCCTATGGATATCAGGGTTATCCTGTGTCTGGCAATAAGCTCCTTCAGTATCTTTTTTGACTCCTCGATCTTATTATGGGGTGCAGTAGGATAGATAACTCTGGTTTCAAGCACCTTCCCTGTCGGATCTACAACAGCCAGCTTGCAGCCTGTCCTGAAGGCCGGGTCCCAGCCAAGTACCGTCTGTCCTGCGATCGGAGGCTGCATTAGAAGCTGCTTCAGGTTTTTTCCGAAAACCTCTATCGCTCCGTCCTCGGCTTTTTCCGTAAGCTCGTTTCTGATCTCCCTCTCTATTGACGGCTTTATCAGCCTTTCATAGGAGTCGGCTGCAGCCTCTCTGATCAGCAGAGATGTATAAGGATTATCTGATACAAGGAGCTGCTTTTCAAGATATGACATGATCCTGTCTTCCGGAGCAATGACAGACACACTGAGAAACTTTTCTGCCTCCCCCCTGTTTATTGCAAGCACCCTGTGACCTGCGATCCTGCTTATCTCCTCCTCATATGAATAGTAATTACTGTATACGGATTCAGCTTCCTTTTCCTTCCCCTCGGATACGATCCTGCCCTCATCCCTGGTCATCCTCCTGATATGCTCTCTGAAATCCGCATCATCGGAGATCTGCTCGGCTATTATGTCCGAAGCACCGGCTATGGCCGCTGCCACATCTATCACTTCCTTCTCTGCAGCAGCGATCTGGTCCTCTTTGCTGTCCGAGTCAGGAGTGATCTTTCCTGTCACATACTTTGCCGCTTCATTCTCTACAGGTTCTGCGGCATCCTGCCTTAATATATAATCTGCCAGCGGCTGCAGCCCTCTCCTTCTGGCAGCCTCAGCCCTTGTCTTTTTCTTTTGTTTATACGGTCTGTAAAGATCCTCTACTGTCACAAGCTTATCAGCTGCAAGAATAGAGGCTTTCAGCTCCTCCGTAAGCTTTCCCTGGCCGTCGATCAGTCCTATGACCTCCTGCTTTCTGTCTTCAAGATTTCTCAGATATTCCAACCGTGCAGAAAGCAGTCTCAGCTGCTCATCATCAAGACTTCCGGTAGCTTCCTTTCTGTATCTTGCGATAAAGGGGATCGTATTTCCCTCATCTATAAGCTTTATCGCTGCATCCACCTGCCAGGTCTGTGCCTTTATGTCCTTAGCTATCAATGCCGTAATATCCATATCCCATCCTTTCATCCTCCACTTCGCAACATTACACAGTATAACACAGATTAAAGGATTTCATCAGAAAATCATTAATCCCGTGAAGTCAGAATGAAACTTGCAGACACCATTTCATGCATATATAATAGTCGTACTGCACCTTAAGGGTCAGACAGCTGATCCATGATCCATTATGTTGCCATGGCGGACATCGCCTTCTTTGGTTTTGAGATAATAATGCTCAGATACTGCACTGAATGTCATAAAGACTTTGATTTTCCACCCCTTGCCGTTTCCGGCAGGGAAGACCTTATATGTCCTGAATGCGGCAGTTTGATCGACAAGAACAGCCGGAACCCTGCGGGAAAGGAAACAGCTGAAAGGACAGAAGAAAACATAGGAAACGCATATGCCCGCCTTCTGCATTTGTCCTATATCTTCTACCTCACGATAAGCATCCTCGGGATCATCTCCTGGTTTGCGGGACTGCACGGTGTGTTGTATGTCTTAACCATGATCTCACTGACTGCCTTTATCCTGCAGCTGATCACGGGAACACTGATATTCAGGCTCGGTCTTATCCTTCTCCCTGCAGGAGCCGTCATCGGCTATATGGTTTTCGGATCGGTCGACGGAGCCTGTCTCGGGATCCACCTGGTTTTCTTTATCCGGCATCTTATCAGGGATATTATTTACGGACTGGTTTTCAGGTTCATACAATGGACCTCAGGCTGCTGACCGCCCGGCTGCGCCGGGTATTGGAAGCATTCTCACAATCCGGTTTCCACAGACAGCGTGCTCCCGTCTTTTGCCTTTCTGACCCTGATCTGCTGGGGGATATTTTCCATTAATTCCTCTCTGTGGCTTATGATCCCCACCAGCTTGCTGGTACCTGACAGATTGATAAGGATATCCATTGCATTCTCTATTGACTTACGGTCCAGAGTACCGAAGCCTTCGTCAACAAACAGCGCATCCATCTGAATACCGCCAAGGTTCATCGAAACAGTGTCGGATAAGCCCAGAGCGAGGCTAAGAGATGCCTTAAAGCTCTCTCCTCCGGACAGATTTCCTACAGGTCTTCTATGACCGGTCGAATTATCAAGAACCTCCAGATCAAGGAAGGTATTGCTCTTCTTTCCCGGCGAGTCCTCCTGGCGGTACAATTCATACCGGCCTTCACTCATGGGAAGAAGCCTCCTGTTTGCCGCTGCGATGATTCCATCAAAGCCTGCTGCCTGAATATACTGTTCAAGGGTGATCTTTCCATTGCCGGTCGTACCCTTGACAAGATCATATAATCTGGTGCATATATCATTTTCCTTCCTTGCTTTTTCCAGTTCAGCCTCCTGTGATGATATCCTCTCCAGCCTTTCCTCATTTCCATTGAGCCTGTTCTTTATGGAATTGGACGCATCGCGTTTTTTCGTCACCTCGGCCTCCAGGCTCCCGCACTTTTTTTTCAGCTGGTCGACATCTATGACCTGACGCCCCCCGGCATCCTTTTCGGCCTCCTCCAGCTGCCTCTTATTCGTGACAAGCTCCTGCCTGTAGCTGCTGATCTCCTCATCCGTCTCGGCGATCGAAGCTTCTGTCAAAACATATCCGAGCATATCTTCGATGGAATCAAACCTGTTTTTCTTTACTGCAGCCTCCAGCTTCTGCTTTCTTTCCTCTTTCTCCTTTTCTTCCTTCCTGATCGATTTTTCCAGTGTTTCCAGTACTGATCTCTCCGATGTCAGGGTTTCATCTGCCTTTTTGGCTTCCTCCTCTGATCTTTCGATCTGATCCAGAATACTCTTTTTCTCTGTCCGGGCTTTATTCCTCTCGGCCTCTGCCATCTCCCAGCTGTCAAACGCCAGCTTTGTCAGAGTTTTCAATACGGCTTCCTTCTCAGCCCTGGTTTTTTCCGTGATCAGCTTTCTTTTTGAGAACTCATCCTTATCCTGCTCCAGCGCCTCTGTCTTTTGCCCCTGTGCATCCTCAAGATCCTTTTCCGCTTTTGCAAGAAGCCTGCTGTCCTTCTCCAAAGCCTTCTGCTGTCTGATATTCTCCCGGATCCTGTCATTGACGGTTCCCTGTGCCTCCTTTATCTCCTTTATCAGATCATCTGAGCCTTTATCCGTATACCTGAGATCCAGCAGTCTGTTCTCCAGGCAGCCAAGGATATCGGACCGCATCCGGTCCTCATATTCCGACAGCGCGGTCCTGGCTGTTTCTGCAGCTATATTTGTCTCAGCCTTTTCAGCTTGAAGAGCTGCTTCCCTGTCCTTCAGGTACTTAAATTCCTCCTCGGTAACAGCCTCACCCGGGATCTTTGCCGGCTCCGGGTGATGCAAGGACCCACAGACAGGACATTTCTGTCCCTCCTCCAGCCCCTCCGCCAGTATGCCTGCACGGCAGTCATCCAGGATCCTCTCTGCTTCTATTCTTTCTTCAGCAGCCTTCCCGTATGCCCGGGAAGCTTTCATATACGCCTTTTGCTTTTCCTCCAGATCCTTTTTTTTACTCTCCATATCAGGGATCCCCCTGTTTATGATCGTATCGATACTATCAAGCAGATCCTGATACTGCTCACGAAGGACTCTGATCTCCGTCAGTTTTTCCGGCGTGCCTTTAAGCTTCCTTATGATATCCCTCAGACTGTCGATCTCGGCCTTTAGGGCATCACCCCTCTCCTCCAGCACCCTGTTTTCTTCTGCAAAGCCCTCCGTCTCCACCCTGAGCCTGTCTATCTCACCCATAAGCTTATCTCTTTGCTGATATTTCTCCTCTTCCTCCTCAAGCCTGTCTATCAGCTTTTGAAGCCTGTCTGCTTCAGGCTGCCTGCTCATCGCTTTCAACAATTCTTCCTTAGCCTCATCTGCTCTACATGATGCGGATTTTACCTTTTCTTTCTTCTCTTCTATCTGTGCTTTTATTTCCTTTACAGTTCCTTCCTTTTCTTTCCACGATAAATAAGCAGGATTCACCTCCCTGGAAGCCAGTTTCTGTCTGGCTGACAGAGCTTCCTTTTCCTCAATTTCATTTTTTTTATCTTTAAGCTCCCTTTCTTTTTCCCTGAGGGTCTCAAGCCGGGCAATCATAGTATTATTGGTTTCAGCTGTTGCAAGGGCTTCTCTGCACCTGTCATATTCCTTTTCAACAGCCTTCAGCTCAAGAGCCGCGCTTTCTGACTTTTTTCTGTCCGAATCTGTCAGAGCCTTGACCATTTCGATGATCCTTCCTGGATCCCATGCGCTTCCCGATCCTTTTACACACGTCTGAAGATCGGATAAGGCCCCTGCAAGCTCATCCTCCGCATCTGCCGAAACATCCTCAAAATACTGTATGATACTGTCCTCGATCTTTGTTTTTGTTCTGCCTGCAGCATCCATTCGAGCCTTTAAGCCGTATTCAATTTTGTTATACCCGCCTGTCTGAAAGATCGTACGAAGGATCTTCGTTCTGTCCTCCGTCCTGGCATTGAGCAGGGACCAGAACTCTCCCTGAGCGATCATCGCGATCTGCTTGAATTGCTTTTCATCAATATGAAGAAGTTCCTTTACTGCTTCATTTACCTGGGTCTTCCCCTCTATCGGCGCGCTGTCTTCCGAATAAAGGATGGCATTTTCCCTGACTGAGGTTAAACCGGTACCACGCTGCTTCCTGCGCTCATACTCAGGTCTTCGCCAGACATGGTAATCCCGTCCCTGATGTCTGAAGTAAAAATCAACATAGGTCTCTGTTGATTCCCCGGCATATTCACTTCTGAGATTCCTTGTATCTCTGAACCTTCCGCTGGTTTCTCCATATAATGCAAAACATACAGCATCAAATATGGTGGTCTTTCCTGCGCCTGTATCCCCGGATATCAAAAATAAACCCTTGTCCTCAAACCTGGTAAAATCTATTGCCGGCATCTCTGAGGCGTATGGCCCGAAGGCGCTCATTATCAGTTTAATCGGCTTCATGTAAAACACCTGCCTCTCTCGCCACTGTTCTCATTACATCCATCTCCTCTTCGCTGATCTCACAGCCGTACATCTGCCTGTAAAAATCGCTGATAAGCTCAGAAAAGGATCTGTTCTCGGCAACCCTTGAGATATCTACCTGCTCTATCGCCCTTGTATGTGAATTATCGTAATCTATTTTTACTGTATTGGGATATACCTGCTGGAAAATACCCATTGCATTACTTACTATCTCCTCGTCAGTAAGAGTTGCATAGATAAAATCCTCCGGAGCAGTAACCCTGGTACTGTCAAGAAGATCTTTTATTTTCCCCTTCAGATGCCTCATATTTCTCATCGGACTTAATGGCACCAGTTCGATCTCGATCCTTCCTTTACCGCCTAATGTGATCAGCGGTACGGATTTTTCATTATTCACTTCACTGAGCGAATACTTAAGGGGAGATCCGGAATATCTCACCTCCCTGCGCCCGACCTGCTGGGGGGAATGAATATGCCCGAGTGCCACATAGTCAAATCTGTCGAAGCAGTCGTATCCGATCTTCTCAACTGTTCCCACACTTTGTGTTCCAAGGCTTTCTGATCCGGAAAGGCCCGGATCTTCACTTCTGCCCATGACAAACTGGTGCGCCACAAGCACATTGTTCCTGGATCCGTCGATATCCGCGCTTTCAAGGATTGCCCGGACAGCATCATCATATGACTCTATTTTGGCATCCGGAAAAAAATGTCTGACCTGCGAAGCCTTAACAAAGGGCAATAAATATATATCAGCCTCATCACCATCTGCCTTCAATACCTGCTTATGCAGCCTGCCGTCATACTTTGCAGAAATAAAAATATGATTCGACTCAAAGAGGCTGCTTCCGTAATTCAGTCTTTCATCGGAATCATGGTTGCCGCTGACCATGTATACACTGACCTGTCTTTCTGCAAGCTCCCTCAGGAAACGATCGAGCATCCGTGTAGCCGCTTCACTCGGTATGGCTTTATCATATGTATCACCGGCGATCAAAACAGCATCTGCTGCCTGCTCATCTGCTATCTCAAGCAGCTGATCCAGCATATACTCCTGATCCTCTGTCAGATCAAAATCTCCCAGGGATCTGCCCAGATGCAGATCTCCTACATGCATAAGTTTCATTCAGCTTATCCTCCAATCATCGGGTTTTGATTATCCCGGATTTGACATGAGTATTTCAATAATTGCCATTTCCTGATTTTTATCGTATAAGTATTTAGAAATGAATATATAACGGAGGTATCATTATGAATCATAAAAAACTGAACGAGCAGGAGCTCGCCGGCGTATCCGGCGGAACAGCGGCAGTAAGGCCCAAGAACTACTGCATTGTTGATTCCAACGGAAAGGTTGTAGCTTCCTTTACCTCTTTGGAAGAGGCCAAGGAGGATTTTGAAAATTACGGACCCGGATACAGTATCATCGAAAAGCCCTGATTTCGTTTTATTGACTATCCCGGATACATTCAGGCGGCATACAGTATTGTATGCCGCTTGTCTGGATTCCGTTTGTATTTAAGCCGTGGGCTTACGGCATTCTCTCATTTTTATCCGGCATTTCTTTTCAGCTCATGATAAAGCGCTGCTTTTGCAGAGAGCCTGTAGGGCGTTGAGTACAGTACACCTACGAGTCCGCAGGTGAGCAGTGAAAGCAGCCACCAGCCTATGAAAGAAAGATCCATCATAAATGCTCTCCACTTATTGCCGTTCATCATCTGTCTGGACCTGGTTATTGCTTCGGTTCCTTTAAGCTCCGGATCATCCAAAAGGATATACGGCACCATCATATAGGAATAGGACTTTACCAGCCCCGGGATAAAAAGCAGGCAGAACCAGAGACCAAGGAACAGATCCCTCAAAAAAACGGTCAGCACGATCCTCTTGTAATTTGCAAAGCCGTCACCCAGTCTGTTCAGCGTGACCTCGTCCACGATGTTCTCTTTAAGATATGAATGGCACCCGATCTCCAGGGGATTAAGCAAAAATATCCTCATGGCTGTCCATATTATACTGAAGATCAGAGCGAAAGACACGATGAATGCCATGACCGCAAGGACCTCCGACGAATTGAGTCCCATCTGCTCCAGCTTGTCGGCTGTCTGCGATAAGCTGGACGAAGTACCCGACATCGCAGACCCCGCTGTAAGAATTGAAAGGATCAGCGAAACCAGAACGCATCCCCAGTAATTCTTTTTTAACGCAATTTTCCCTGTCTTCTTTACCTCAGCTATTGACCACATATTTTTTACCCTCCTCTGTATAATGTAGTTTTATATCTGTATCACATTACATTTACTTTGATACTCTTTTTATGTTTTCTGTTATCTGCTGATCCTTATATTTGTCAGAGCAACCTGATCCCCGCTTAATGCGGCATATATATCCTTTGTATCATCATCGTTTAAGGTCGTAACATTCTTTATATATATACCCATATTCTCTGTGACCGTAGTGATGGTGTTGCCCTTTCTCGTGAAGGTCACGACGCAGTCGATCCCATCCTTTGTCTTCTTCTTCCAGTCATCCCAGCCTGCAAAATCATCTCGTTTTCTGACGATGATCTCATTCTTTACCGCATTATCTGTTTCCCAGTATTCTCCGTCAATGCGTATAAGCGCGAATTCCCTATAGCCGTCTGTTCAAAAAGCTTCTGCATGCTTTTCTTCTGATCCTTCAGGTATTCTATCTCGAGTCTGTGGGAACGCGATATCGTCACATTCATATCAATAAGGACAAAAGCAAAAAGTATCACCGCCATACCAACGATAGACATGTTTATAAGGGATATCCCATAGGTGAAATACTGCAGGATGCCCGCAGCCAGAGGAACCAGTAGAAACAGGATCAGCGGATACTTAACCAGTTTTCTCAATAATATCCCATATTTCAAAATAAGATACAGCTGTATGAACATGACCACCACAGGAACCATAAAACTTAATGGAAAGAGAGGCGATCTGACATAATGATTGGTCTCATCAAATGTATAATACAGCCCTGTGAACTGGGATATGATCAGAAGAAGCTGTCCTGTCGCAATAAGGATCTCCGAGAGCCTTGACATCAGAGGCACTTTTTTCAATCCTCCCTCAATCATAAGCAGATCGTAAATATACATATTGATAGCATGAGTGATCGCCAGGACCATGAAGAATACAACATAATTGCTGATACGCACCATCCAGTAGCCCTCCGGGCTCGGATCACCTCTGTATATGTAGGCGAAACGCTCGGCTATCAGCATGATCGTGGAATTGATCTCCACTAAAAGAAGGGCCATTTTTCTTCTTTTTGAAAGTGTCCCGGTTATAAGGACAAAGAAGGCCGTAATACCGCAGATCCCTATCAGGACAAGCATTATATCAAGCTGATATTTCCTAATCAAATCAAACATATCGGCAGATAAATCCCTTCTGGTACTCATGGCACTGCGTACGGCCGGCAAAACTAATTCCGATTATAGCACTCCCGGGGAAAAAAAATAAGTGAAAACTATTATAATAAACCGCCCGGCGGCAGGTCAAACCCGCTTCCGGACGATTTTCTTCCTCATTTATGGATTATTTCAGAGCAATGCCTTAATACACTCCTCCACTTTCTTCATATCTGCTGTAGGCTCAAAGCGCGCAGCCACTTTTCCCTCGCGGTCGATGACAAATTTTGTAAAATTCCATTTAATGTCCGGCTTCCTGGCCCAGTCGGGATCCGCCTTCGTAAACATATCCTCCAGAAGAGGCTTGAGCTCATGCTCATCGAAGCCTGCAAAGCCCTTCTCAGCCTTAAGATATGTGTAAAGAGGAAGCTCATTCTCCCCGTTCACATCCGACTTCTTCATCTGAGGAAAGGTCGTATTATAGTGCAGAGTACAGAATTCATGTATCTCATCGTCTGATCCGGGAGCCTGTCCGCCAAACTGATTGCAGGGGATATCCAGTATCTCCAGACCTTTATCATGATAATCCTTATAGAGCTGCTCTATAGGCTCGTACTGTGGAGTAAACCCGCATCCTGTAGCGGTATTCACTATAAGGATCACCTTTCCCCTGTATTCCGCGAGGCTGAGTTTTTCTCCTTTTCCTGTAGTCACTTCATAATCATAGATCATTTTCGTCCTCCTTTTGTAGATATGTTACTTATCATTCAGGAACAGATACAGTAGTCTGTACAGTTCCCTTGCATCCTTCTCTGTGAGCGAAGTACCGCCCTCTGTCATTTTGGCGGGAATGTCCCTGCACTTCTCTTTCAAAGCCTCCCCCTCGGGGGTTATGGATATGATGGTGATCCTCTCATCCTCCTTCGACCGCTGCCGGGTGACATATCCGGCGTTTTCAAGTCTCTTTAGAAGCGGTGTCAGCGTGCCTGCATCGAGATAAAGGATCTCTCCCAGCTGGCCTACATTCACGCTTTCCTTCTCCCACATGACCATCATCACAATGTATTGAGTGTAGGTAAGCCCCAAAGGCTTCAGGTACGGCGTGTAGCTTCCTACTATCTTTCTGCTGCACGCATACATTGGAAAACATAACTGATTCTTCAATAAGAGCTGTTCGTATTCCTGCGACATCCGCATCACCCCGTCTGCTTATCTTTTACAATATTATATTGCGCGCAATGTAATATTGTCAAGGGGGAGGAAAAGTTTTTTCACGACCGGTCTGTTCATGGTATATTATTTACGTATCTGTTTCCTTTTTTTGTTTTGGAAAGGATAGTGTAATGGGCAAAGCTTACCCGTTTCTGAATATTATGCCCGAATACAGGCAATACCTTATTACTGATATGATCATGGACATTGCGACTCTTCTGATCCTCACCATGCTCATAGTACAGTTCGTCAGGAGAAAGCACAGGTTCTTCGAGCTTACCCTTTTCTTTCTTATGTGCCTCAGTGATGTGATCATGGTCATCTGCGACATGGTCTTCGATATCGCCCCGGTATTCTGGATGCTTGATGAAGATAATGTTATGCCTCTGCTCCTGACCCGTTTTCTCATTGCCTGGGTGGTCGAACAGATCTTTACAGTCACCCTTATGGCGCAGTGGCTTATATACGTGGAATATACGCTGCATCAAAGCCGGGATCTTATACGCCGTCGGTACACTACGGCAATGATACCCTTTATCGCAGCCTCTTCCATGATGATCATCAGCCTTCCGATCGGTTTCTGGCGTACCGCTCCCTTTGATTCGAGCCTTGTTTACACTGTGCTCATAATATTGTCACACATGGTTATCCTGTTTTACCTCATAGCTCCTTACGTCGTTCTTTTCCGGGAAAGGAAACGCACCAGACTGCCTGCATACATCAGACTGACCCCGACCTCGCTTTGCATGATAGTGGGCATAGTATCAAACCTTTTCCTGACCTTTTTGATACAGGATTATCCGGTTCTTCCTTTTTTCTTTTCTCTGGGACTGCTGTTTGCGGATTATTATATGTACCGCAGATTGAATTATATAGATCCTGACACCGGATTTAATAACAGAAGATTCCTGCCTGTATTGATAAACCTTGCAAAGAAGAAGCATCTCAAAGGCGTTACCGTGATCCGTATCAGGGTAAAGCGCGGCAGCAATGCAGCCGCAAAGCTGCTGAAGTCCTGGAAACCCGAGCAGTGCAGGATCATAACCATGGGCGACGGCCTTTTCCTTATAGTATCCGGTGCGCTGGAAGACTCCGTTTCTGAGCGTTTCATAGCCCTTGTCACGAAACAGCTCAAAAACAAAGGGCTCCCGGCTGAGGCAGACTATTTTACGGACCACGAAGGAAATGTGGATGCTATTCTAAGAAATTACAGATAAATCATGACGATCAAACATATCTACAGCCTCTCCGCCTTTTCCGTGCAGGCACTCATCGCATCCTGTATCGCCGCCCTGAATCCCCGGCGCTCCAGAACCTTGACCGCTTCTATGGTCGTTCCGGCAGGAGAGCAGACCATATCCTTCAGCTCTGCCGGATGCCTTCCTGTCTCCAGCATCATCTTTGCAGAGCCCATCACAGCCTGAGCCGCAAATTCATAGGCCTGTTTCCTGCTCATGCCGTCAGCCACAGCCTGATCTGCCATTGCTTCTATCATGATAAACACATAGGCCGGTGAAGACCCGGAAACCGAGGTGACTGCAGCCATCTGATGCTCCGGTATCTCCTCTGCTTTTCCGAAGGAATCAAGGATCCTTACAGCCCGCTCCCTGTCATCCTCCGTCACATTACCGCTTACACAGAAGCCTGTCATCCCGGCACCTACAAGCGCCGGTGTATTCGGCATGCATCTGACGATCCTGACCTTTTTGCCGAAACATTCCGTAAGACGCGCTATGCTCTTTCCCGGAGCTATCGATATGAACAAAGTATCCTCCGATGCCGCGGGAGCTATCTCCTTTATCACAGATTCTATTACCTGAGGCTTGACCGCCAGGATGACTGTATCAGCCTGCTGTGTCACGTCCGTATTGTCGTTTGCCAATGCGATCCCGTACTTCTCAGCCACGGTATTTCTGGTATTAACCGCCTTGTCATACCCGATCACACCGCCCTCTGATATTACGCCTCTGGAGAGTATCCCCCCGATGATCGCCTGTGCCATGTTTCCAAGTCCAATAAATCCTATCATATCCTCTCCTCCTCTATAAAGCATAATTGGTCTCATCCTGAGGGATCCCGCAGGCGGCCCCCCGGATAAAGGATGCTGAATACATAAGAATTGCCGCCGAAACTGCCGCATTGAGTGACTCGACCCTTCCCTCCATCGGTATCCTCACTCTCTCGTCAGCAAGCTGCAATGTCTCCCCAGTAAGACCGTTTCCTTCATTGCCTATGATAAAGCCCCGCCTTTCCGAAAGCTCCGTGTCCCCTATATCTCTGCCTGACAGATCCGCCGCATATAAGGTGATACCTGCCCTTTTCATATCAAGCAGCGTCTCCTCCAGATCCTCCGTATATATAAAGGGGACCCTGAAAACAGACCCCATGGTGGATCTCACAACCTTCGGGGAATATATATCCGCACAGCCCCTGTTCATGATGACAGCCGATACGCCGGCAGCCTCGGCAGTACGGATTATGGTGCCAAGGTTTCCCGGATCCTGAACAGTTTCCAGGATAATATACAGACTGCCCTCCAGAAGCTCCCCGATATGGTACTGCTTCTGCCTGACCACTGCAAGGATCCCCTGGGGATGCTTTGTATCCGAGAGTCTTGCAAAATCGGAATCCTTCAGAACATAATCATATTCCGTCTCAGGATGTGTCTTCCTGTAGCCTTCGGATATGTATACAGATACCAGCTCCCCGTCAGGTATCTCCCGGAAGATCCTCTCTCCCTCAGTCACAAAAAGTCCGGTCCTGCGCCTTGCGGATGACCGCTCGCACAGTGCCCGGACTTCCTTTATTTTCTTTATTCCAGGTGTTTCCCCCATCAGATGGAGAGCGCCCTTGCTATCTCATACTGATACTCGGGTATCTTCTTTTCCATAGCCAGCGCCTCATCAATATCAAAATCCGTGAATTCACCATTATGATATCCTATCACCCTGTTGGATCTGCCTTCAGCCAGAAGGTCCGCTGCCATGGCTCCCATGATGGATGCATAATACCTGTCCTTACAGGTAGGAGAGCCTCCTCTCTGCATATAACCCAGGATCGTTGCTCTTGTCTCCATGCCTGTCGCTGCCTCTATGCGCCGCGCCATAGAGGTCGAATGTCCTATGCCCTCCGCGTTGATTATAAGATGAAAGGTCTTGCCTATCTTACGGCTCTCGATAATATGATTTATGATCTCCTGCTCGTCATAATCATATTTTTCGGGAAGAAGGATATCCTCCGCGCCTGAGGCCACACCACACCATAATGCGATATATCCTGCATTTCTTCCCATTACCTCCACTATGGAGCACCTCTCATGTGAGGACGAAGTATCTCTTATCTTATCTATAGCCTCCAGGGCTGTATTTACGGCTGTATCAAAGCCTATGGTATAATCGGTGCAGGCAATATCAAGATCTATCGTTCCCGGGATCCCCATCACCTCGATACCCTCGTGGGCAAGGGCCAGAGCCCCTCTGTATGATCCGTCGCCCCCGATCACAACTACCGCATCAATCCCCTGCTTGCGGCAGATATCGGCTGCCTTCTTCTGTCCTGCCTCGGTCTTAAACTCCTCGGACCTTGCTGTACGAAGTATGGTTCCTCCGCGCTGTATGGTATCGGAAACGGATCTCGGTCCGAATTCTATGAAATCCCTCTCCAGAAGTCCCTGGTAGCCCCGCTGTATACCTACCACCTCAAAGCCGTTGTATATAGCCTTTCTGGTCACAGCCCTTATGGCTGCATTCATTCCGGGTGAGTCCCCTCCTGAGGTAAGAACAGCAATTTTTTTTGATCCTTTGGTTTTTGTTTTTGGCATATAAGCTTCTCCTGACGTGCTTTAGACAATCAACCTCTTTATTTTATATCAAAGTCCGGGTTAGTGCAATTTCGTCCGGCTCATTACGTATATGATGTCCCTGACATTAGTATCCTCCTGCATATCCCTGTCATCATATACATATAGATACAGGATGATCCCTTCGGATTTCACAGGCTGGAAGACCATCTCGACCCTGTAGGGAGACGGAAGTATCGCGCGGTCCTCATATCTGCCCTTGTAATAGCTGTATTTTTCTCCCGATCCGTTCTTTGTACTGCGTGACTCCATGGTAAACCGGTTAACATCCGCATCCCCGCCGAGAATATTCGTAATGATCTTTTTTTCCACCTGCACAGGATCGTTTATATCTTCCTTATCCACGAGCAGATCCTTGCTGAAATAGCAGACAAACACATTATCCGGCCGCACATCTGACTTCCCCTTCACATTAAGCACATAATGATATCCGTCAATCTCACCAAGACTGTTTTCCTTTATATTTCTTTCTGACGCAGTCCAGGAAGCCGGTATCCGGTAGGTGACCCTTCCTCCGTCCAGTGATCTTTCCTGAGAGCTTTTTCCGTCTATCTTATAGCCGTCGATGAAGTACCATTCATCCTTCGATGCTTTTTCGTCTCCCTCCGCCCGGCTCACGGAATCCGTATCCATCGTGAGCTCCTTATTGATCATCCCAAAGGACAGCTCTCCATAGACCCTGACCCGGTCCCCTTCTTTTAATGAGGATATTACGGACATAGTGTCCTTATCCGATGTCCTGCATATTATTTTTTTATCCGTACCCTCTCCGGATATTCCTATTTCCTTATTATTGCCTTTCTTTGTACTGACCTGCCCCGTCAGAACAAGGTCTCTTCCGTTATATGTCTGCTTTGTCTTCTCATAATCCGAGGCCGCATCTCCAAGAAGCGTTCCGGCATCCGCAGACTCATATATCCGATGCTTTTTTACATCCAGCTCAACTGAGGTTTTCGTGAGTCCGAATCCGCCCAGAAAAAAACATCCCGTGATAAGGATAAGCAAAAAAAACAGTCCCGTTATCCTGTTTATAAATAAACTATGATTCTTCATATTCCGGCTCTATACCTGAATCCTTAAGCAGCCTGTCCACAGCTTCATATGTTTCCGAATCCGCAAAATCATCAATGAGTTTACAGCTTTTGATCCTGCTCCTGCTCCGACTGATATAAGCTTCAAGTCTGTCCAGGGTTATCTGCCTTTCATTCATGGTTATGTCCTGACCTCTGACGGATATCTTCAGCTCAAGGCCGTCCTCTTCGGGTACCTTGCTTTCCGAAACGGAAGCAGCTGAGTTGTCGGATACCTCACTCTTTATTGCGGCCTCATCATTTCCCTCCGGTCCCACGGGCTCTGACTTTATCGCTGCGCTCAGGTCGATAAGCTTTTTTTCCCCATAAAACAGCCTTATCTCCTTCCTTCCGAACCCCATTACCGCAAAGGTCAGGATAAGGAATGATATGATTATCATAAGCCGGTGCATTTTACTCATTCTTTTCTTTCCATTTCAGGTTTCTTTCATCCAGCTCTTCCTGTATGGCATGAAAGGTATTTGATGAAGCATATGCATCCACAAGAAGGATCGTCTGGCTTCTGTCTGTCCCGTCCAGGATCCCCTGCAGTTCATCTATCCCTTTGAGCTTTTTCCTATTGAGCTCTATTGTGGTTCCGGTGACCCGGATGTAGCTTTCATATCCCACGTCCTCCGACCAGTAGATTCCGGAGGAATCTATGCCGTCAGCATGAACACCTTCATCGCTCCCGGTCCCCCTCGGAACATACATCAGGAAAAGAGCTGTGCCGACTGACAGAGTCCCCATTATGATAAAAACAATACATACATCCCTTACAGCGCGGGTCTGTGATTCGAGCAGGGCCTTCCCCTTCTCGGAGGTTTCATAGAATAAATAGTCGTCCTTTCTCTTAAAGACGATCATCCAGGCCGTTTTTATCGGCTGAACCGCCAGCATTACAAGCCCTGCCAGACCGATCAGTATAAAGGCCACTCCTATGACTGTTAATACGGTTATCAGCATAACGTCGGATCTTCTCTATTCCTTCTTAAAATAGACATTGTTATTGGAAGCCTGCAGCTTATCGACAGCTTCTCTTATCCTCTTCTCGTCCCTGTACAGTATCCTCTCATCTCCCTGATTCAGCGAGAAAACAACAGGCTTATCCCGGTTTGCGCTAATATACCCCTTCAGATATTCCTCAAGATCAGCATATTCTTTTTCCACATCTCTGCCGTTTAATGAAATGATATGATCCGTCTCATCAGGACTCCCTGATATCCTGATCTCCCTGTTCTCGGGATCCTCCCTGTCATAGGTTGAGATCACGGTTACAAATGTATAATAATCATCTATCATTTCATTTCTGAGATCGTATTCCTTTTTCGCCTCGGCATACTCCTCCTGTATACTCAGGGTTTCCTCTTCCGATATCTTCTTTGACAGTATGGTCTGGGAAACAAAGATCAGCAATATGATAAATATCACATCCAGCAGAGGAGTGAGGTCCAGAAGGATATTATTTGTATGCAGATGATTCCGTCTCATGGCAGTCTTCCCTATTCTTCGGAAATATTATTGAGCTTTATGGCATTGTCCAGCTTCTTGTTATAGTCCGAAAGCATTATATCCGTATCATATATGGTTTTTGCCGGGAAACAGGTCGCAACGATCTTAAGCGCGATAGCAGCCACCAGTCCGAAAAAGGTTGTCGAGAGCGCAGTTCCAAGGCCGCTTATCAGGTTTTCGATCGAAGCCTCGTTTCCCTGCTGAACTACAAGCATGAGTCCTGCGACAGTGCCCAGTATGCCGAAAAGAGGAAATAAGGGTATTAATTGTGAATATATTTCATATTTCGAGCATGTCTGGTTAAAGCTCTTTTCATAGTCCCTGATCGTATCCGGAGTGACCGCTTCTCCCTCCTCTGCTTCATCGCTTATCTCATGGGTCTTTTTGTTTATGGTCGTCCTGAGATTCCTTTTGCTGCTGAGGGCATCCTCGATATGGCTTTTATGTACTGACAGCCTGACCCACAGCATGAGCAGTCTTATCAGGATAAATACAGCTGCTGTAACTATAAATACATTGCCAAATCTTTCAATTAACCCGAGAATAAATTCCATGATCCTTACCTGCCTTTCAAATGTCCGCCTGACCGTTCAGCCTTATCGAAAGAACATTGAGTCCCAGAATGTTCTGATAATGCATTTCGGATGCCAGCCCCGACACGATGCGTATTCCGATATTACGTGTCTTATCCTTCTGATCCATCATCCTGCTCCTCTGCTCTATGTTAAATGGAATGCAGTCATCCTTTATGGAAAGGATCAGCGTTTCAGGCTTGCAGGCTGCGCGTACCTGTACATAATGCTTCCTGTTGTCGGCTGAAAAGCCATGCTTTATGACATTTCCTGCCATTTCCTCAAGGAAAAGACCGGAAAAGAAAGCCCTGCGCCTGTCTATTCCCCTTTCCTGACAGAATTCCTGCAAAGTTCTTGAGACGCCGATGACACCGTCCATATCATGCAGCGTGATATCTATATATTTATATACAGGCACTCCGAAATCCTCAGGTATGGGCATTAGCTCATCAAGATTTTTGGGGAAGCCCTTATTATATATGCAGGCGTATATCAATACGAAGACGGGAGCGATAAGTCCGTTAAGCACAGTTGCCGTATACACCCCGCTAAGTCCCATGCTTCCTATGAGAAGCATCGAAAAAAGCACGGTACCTATCAGTCCGTCAAGCAGAGCCAGGATATGCGCCGGTATGTGTCTTTCGGATGCCTGCCAGTAGCAGGAGAAATGTGACATAACGATACTCAGCGGCATACTCCAGGGAAGTATCCTGAAGCCCATCAGCGTCATCATATAGACCGGATCCGACGGATCCCTGTAATACAGTCTCGTAAGCGGCTCTGCCAGCAGCATGATGGCAAAAGCCAGCGCTGACAGTATCGGGATGAAATTCAGCAGAGCAGTCTTCATGACTTCTGTCAGCGATCCGCGGTCTTCCTCCCCGACACTGACACTGATCATCATCCGTGAAACGACAACCATTCCGTCAGGAATGATCCAGAATAAGGACAGCAGGGAATTCGCAGCCGTATAGGCAGATATTCCTACCGCTCCCACATATGCGATTATCAGTGAGTTTACTGCAGCCCCCCTTACGGCGCGATAGGCATTGCCTGCCGCCCCCGGCACGCCGATCTTTATTATATCACAGGCCATATTCCATTTAATGCCCTTGACGGAAAAATGCATCGGGGCATCCTTCCTCATAAAGCCGGGAACCTGTATCAGAAAATAAACCCATAATCCAAGGGACGGGGCAAGGGCAAGCCCCAGGGTCTCCAGCTTCATGACTCCGACAAAAAGATAGTTCAGGACAAAATTCAATCCAATATAAACAATACCTGCCGTCGTGGCCAGCCCGCCTTTATTGTCCAGAGACAGAAAGGCGGCCAGCTGACTGCCGAGAAACAGGGGGATGATACTGACCGCCTGGCCAAGCACATACAGGGTGAGCAGCCTGCTGATCTCAGGATCACCGGCCGCCGGCATAATGCTCCCCGCAAGTCCGAATACCAGATGTCCCACGGTGACTATAATGGCAAGGATCCCGGAAACAGCCATATCCAGAGCGAAAATATCCTGCACACCTGCAGGATCGTTCCGTCCCATATGCTCTCCGCAGATGATGGTCGCGCCCCCGACCAGCAGGACCGTGACCGCCACAACAGCCAGGTTTACCGGAGAATAAAGGCCCACAGCAGACATCGCCTTGACACCCACGAAATTCCCGGCAAAAAGACTGGAAACGATACCGTTTATCATCCCCACAGATGCCAGCAGGATCTGTACCGGCAGTAGTCTGAACATTGTTTTCTGTGTAAGCTTCGATCCTTCCACCTGATCTCCTCCACCTTTGAGATTTTTTATATCATACAGCAGAAACCGGCCGGCAACAATTATGATCCGGGTCATTCCTGCCGTTATCCCACATTTCCCTCACGCATTCACTCAAACGGTTTAGATCCGTGGCAAGCGGTCTGAGCTTCTCTACAGCTTTTTTGTAGTCATTATACAGCTTATACCTGTATCTGTATGAATCCTGAACAGAGTTTCTCATTGTATAGCGGAGCTCGAAAATATAAGCAAGATATTCCCTCTCATCCATATTAAGTACACTGGGATAATCCAGGGCGGTAACGTTTCCGAAGGGAAGGAACAGGTCAGGTGTATACTCCGCATCATTGATGCCAAACCGGCAGTGCTCGTATTCATTAAAGTGCACATATGTAGTATCCAGATACTCCGCCAGCTCATATGTGCGCCCGGCCATTTCCCAGGTTTCCTCAGGAAAACCGACGATATAAAATGCCATTGTCTCTATCCCGAGCAGATGAGCATGATCTGTAAGCTCCTTCACCCTCCTGATATCACCCTTGATACTGTTATAATTTCTTAAGACTCCTGCATCTGCGGACTCGACCCCGAAGCATATCATCCCTGTTCCTGCATCCTTCATGAGCTGAAGGATTTCTTCATCCAGACCTTCTATTCTGGTCTCGCATACTATCCTGGTCCTAATACCCCGGTCGATGATCCTCTTTAAGAGCGCCTTTGTTATGTTTTTGTCCGCCGAAAAATACTGGTCTCTGAACTGTATCTCATCAGGCTCAAGCTCCAGAAGCTTTTCCATGCTTCCGGCCGCAGCTTCCACACTTTTTGTCCTGTAGCCTTCATAATACAGCTTATAGGGGCAGTACAGGCACGACATCGGGCATCCCCTGCTTGCTGCAAGAGTCAGCCTCAGCCCCTTTGCCATATCCTTGTAGCCTTTGTAATTCACAAGGGTATAATCCGGGGCAGGCAGATGAACAAAGCCGTTCTTTATGTTTTTGACATATCTCAGGGCATATTCATCGACAGGCTCCTCTATGACCTCGCTGATATACGGGGCATTGCCGGTAAGCCATTTCTTAAGGATCTTTGCAGCAAGTCCGCAGATCTTTATATCCGCTTCGGGCATAAGCCCCCTTACGGCTTCAAGCAGCTTTAGATCGGAATGTATCGTCTGACCGGTGGTCTTAAGTATCACCAGGTTATAGATATCATTTTCGAGCTGTTTCAGCAGCTCATCGGGAAGCATCCTGTTTTCTACGGCCGCATCTATCACTCTGACCTGATATTCTCCGCTTTCGGAAAAAACAGATGCCGCTGTCAGAAACGTCAGATCCGGGTAAACATCATATGATACCTGGAGCATCCCCAATTCTCCATGGGCATCACTGTGAATATTGAATCCATAATAGGGACGAAGAAACAAAACCTTTTTTTTCATAAAGATATGTTTATTGATTCCCAACTCCTTTTTTCAGTTTCATCAATTATACGACCTTTTGTCCTGTTTTGCATCACCCAGGTTGTACAAACGGCTTTCTCCGGCCGCTTTTGCATTTTCAGGGCCGCCTCGGATCGCAGATCGCATAAAAGATTTACAAATCCCATGATTTGTGCTATATTACCGCCCGTTAAAGTAAATATCCTCATTAAGGGTATGCTCATCAAAGCCTCTGCTTTTTGCAGGGTGGATTATGACCAGATCCCGGGAGGCGAAGACAGGAGAGGAATCGACATGAATAAGACAGAATTAGTAGAAGCAATCGCAAAAAAGGCCGATATTTCAAAGAAGGATGCTGAAGCAGCTCTCAAGGCATTCACTGATACAGTCGGCGCACAGCTTAAGAAGGGCGATAAGATCCAGCTCGTAGGCTTCGGTACCTTCGAGGTATCCAAGAGAGCAGCCCGTACCGGAAAGAACCCTCAGACAGGCGAGGCTATCAAGATCGCAGCATCAAAGTCCCCCAAGTTCAAGGCCGGAAAGGCACTTAAGGATCTTGTAAACAAGAAGTGATCCTGAATAGTTTTTTTCATGACCCCGGATATGTATCCGGGGTCATATTATAAGTTTATGAGACGCAAAGGACTGTATCTCATAAACGGATCGCTCCGTTTCAGGAGCGGAAGATCATAGACAGGGTACGGTTTATTTTCACCGGGGAGGAAAACATGCTCAAAGAGTATTATGACAAGTATTATTTTGAACAGAACTATAACTGTGCTGAGACTCTGATCCGGGCAGCGAATGAATGCTATGATCTTAAGCTGCACGACAGGGATATGATAATGGTAGGCGGCTATGGAGCCGGAATACAGACCGGAAACACATGCGGGGCAATACTTTCAGCTGTAGCCGTGCTTTCCATGAAGTACATAGAAAACAAAGCGCATGAGAGTGCCAGCATAAGAGAAGTGACCACAGCTCTCATAAGGAAGTTCAATCTGAAATACGGTTCGGTCCTGTGCAAGGATATAAAAAGGCAATCCTTCAGTCCTGAATACAGATGTAAAAAGACGGTGGAAACCGCCTGCGACATACTTGACGAAGTTCTTGAGGAATTTGATAAAGAAAGAACAAATCCGTAAGTTTTATTGGTATAATGTGTTTATTGATCAGGGACTCTTCGGTATGTATGGGAAAAACAGGTTTTACGCTTCATTATGAATGCACAGAGTATTGTTTATACAAATGACAACTGCATTGGATGCAATCGGTGTATCAATGTCTGCAGTGCGATCGGTGCCTGCGTCTCCGTGGAGGTAGACGGTAAGGCCAGGATCCAGGTAGACGGAAGCAAATGCGTTGCCTGCGGAAGCTGCATAGACGTCTGTGTTCATAATGCCCGGGAATATCTTGACGATACCGAAACCTTTTTTAAGGATCTTGAGAGGGGTGAGCCGATATCCCTGCTTCTCGCCCCTTCCTTCAAAGCAAATTATCCGGATGAATATGAAAGTGTACTCGGCGGTCTGAAGTCTCTGGGAGTCCGCAGGATATTCAGCGTCTCCTTCGGAGCGGATATCACAACCTGGGGATATCTGAACTACATTGACCGCTATAAATTCACAGGCGGTATTTCCCAGCCCTGCCCTGCAGTGGTCTATTACATCGAACGTTATCTTCCCGAATTGCTGCCGAAATTATTCCCTGTTCAGAGTCCTCTGATGTGCTCAGCCATATACGCAAGAAAAGAACTGGGAGTCACGGACCGGTTTGCCTTCATTAGTCCGTGCATTGCCAAGAAGATGGAGATAGAAGACCCGAACAATAAAGACCTGGTTCAGTACAATGTCACCTTTGATCATCTGATGCGCTACATCAGGGAGCATGACATCAAGGGGGATCCGATGAACAGCGAGATCGAATACGGACTCGGATCCTTCTATCCCACTCCCGGAGGACTGGCGGAAAATGTCCGCTGGTTTCTGGGCGACGGAGTTTACATCCGTCAGATCGAGGGAGAGCGCCGTCTGTACGAATGGATGCATGAGAACGCCTCCCGGATAAAGGATGATAAGACGCCGTTTCTTTTCATAGACGCCCTGAACTGCGAAAAGGGCTGCATCTGCGGCACCGCTGTCAATCAGGAGAAATCCCGTACTGATGATGCCCTGTATGAGCTTTTGAAGATCCGGGAAGGCTCCAAGCGCGCCCAGAGCGGAATGGCCTGGTCAAAACCGGACAGTCCAGATGAAAGGCTGCAGCACTTCAATGATCAGTTCAGGGATCTGAGGCTTGAAGACTATCTGCGGGAATATAACGACCGTTCATCGGAGTGTATTTACAGCATTCCCACCGATGAGGAGCTGGATGCTATCTTTGTCACCATGAATAAGCTGACTCCTGAGAGCCGCAAGATAAACTGCACCTGCTGCGGATATGACAGCTGCGTTCAGATGGCGACTGCCATCCACAACGGCTTCAATCACCGGGAAAACTGTATATATTATGAGAAAACCATGGTCCGGGAGCTTGAGATAGAAAAATCCGTAGCTGAGGCAGCCACCAAGGCAAAAAGCTCTTTTCTGGCAAATATGTCCCATGAGATCAGGACTCCCATCAATGCGGTTCTCGGAATGAACGAAATGATCCTTCGTGAGTGTCAGGAATCCAACATCATTACCTACTCGGAAAACATACGGAGCGCAGGGAACACTCTGCTTGGTCTGGTAAATAACATCCTGGACTTCTCAAAGATCGAAGCCGGGAAAATGGATATAATTCCTGTAGAGTACGACCTGTCCTCAGTCATCAACGATCTGGTAAACATGATCCAGATACGTGCGGACAATAAGGGACTCCAGCTCTCCTTAAGCTTTGATCCCGGCACGCCGAAGATACTTCTTGGCGATGAGATACGCATAAAGCAGATCATAACAAACCTTTTGACTAATGCCGTAAAATATACGGATTCGGGCACGATCACCTTTGCCATGAAGTACTCTGAGACAGATGATCCTGACGTCATCACTCTGGATGTCAGCGTCAGGGACACCGGTATCGGAATAAAGCCTGAGGATCTGAAGCTGCTGTTTGAGAAATTCAGCCGGATCGAGGAGGAGCGAAACCGTAATATCGAGGGTACAGGTCTGGGTATGAACATCACCCAGAGACTGCTGGAGCTGATGGGCTCGTCACTAGAAGTACAAAGTGAATACGGCCGGGGCTCCGAGTTCAGCTTCTCGGTGAAGCAGAAGGTGATCCGCAGGGAGCCTCTCGGAGATTATCAGTCTTCATACCAGAAGCTTCTGGGACAGCGAAAGACCTACCACAGGACCTTCTTGGCGCCTTCAGCCAGGGTACTGGTCATCGATGATACCCCCGTCAATCTTATGGTTTTCAAGAGCCTTCTGAAGCAGACTCTTGTACAGATCGACACTGCTTCAAGCGGGGATGAGGGACTGAGACTGACTTTGAACAAAAAATATGACATCATCTTTTTCGATCATATGATGCCTGACAAAAACGGTATCGAGACCTTACACGAGCTGAAGTCTCAGAGCGGCAACCCGAATCTTGAGACCCCGGCTGTCTGCCTTACCGCCAATGCCGTTTCAGGGGCTCGGGCGAAATACCTGGCGGAGGGCTTCGATGACTATCTGACCAAGCCGATCGATTACGTAAAGCTGGAGGAGATGCTTATCTGCTACCTGCCAAAGGATAAGACAAAGCTTTCCGGACAGGAAGATGCTCCGAAGAGTCCCGGGAAGAGAGCTGTTAAGAGGACTGTGAAAAAGGAATGTCCGGACGAGAGGCTTAAAGCCCTGACCGGTGTTCCGGGAATGGACATCTCTGCCGGACTGGCAAACAGCAAAGATATCGACAGTTTTATCAAAAAGCTTAAGAAATTCTACAATCTGATCGAAGAAAACACTGTTTTGCTCAACAGTCTCTGTGAGACGGGGAATCTGAATAATTACGCCATAGGTATCCAGGTCCTGAAGAGCTCCGCGCAGTTCATAGGTGCAGGAAGGCTCAGCGAAGAGGCCGAAGCTCTGCAGGCTGCTGCAGAGGAAGGCGACGGGATCTTCGTCCAAAGCAGACACCCGCTATTTATGGAGCACTATAAGGCTTTACATTCTGCTCTGGACGTAATGTTTAAGGCATCCCGGTGATCCGGTTCCCCCTGGCAGGCCGGATGCAGGGATTTATGAACCCTTTCTCAGCATGAACTTCCTTGCCACACTTATTCCGATCTTATAAGGCAGAGGGCGAAGAGTCCTGTCGGCTTCTTTGAGCTTTTCTCTTATGGGGATGCTCTGGGGACAGTGATTTTCGCATTTTCCGCAGCCTATACACTGACTTGCAAAAGCAGGCTCCTTTTTTAAGCCTATGGACTGCGCATATTCAAATCTGGCAGCTGTCTTCCCGTCTATAGAGGTCATATTGTAGCATCTGAAAATACCGGGGATATCCACTCCTTTGGGACAGGGCATGCAATACCTGCAGGCAGTGCATCCTACAAGCTCAGTTTCCTTGATGATCTCTTTTACTTCGTCTATAACCTTAAGATCCTCCCCGGAAAGACATCCCTTCTCAGCCTCTGAGGCGATCCTGCAATTCTCCTCCACCATCTCCAGGGAATTCATCCCCGACAAAACGCAGGTAACCTGCGGCTGATCCCAGAGCCACCTCAATCCGTATTCGGCGGGAGAATACCCTGTCTTCTGCGAGGCGATCAGCGCTTTTGCCTTTTCCGGCAGCAGATTCACGAGCTTTCCGCCGCGCAGAGGCTCCATTATGATCACAGGTATGCCTTTCTCCGCCGCTGCCATCAGCCCCTCTCTGCCGGCCTGGGTATGCTCATCAATATAATTATATTGTATCTGGCAGAAATCCCAGTCATAGGCATTCAATATTCCGATAAAATCCTCTGAATTCCCATGATAGGAAAAGCCTGTATTTCTGATGCGGCCCTCAGCCTTTCTTTTCTGTATCCAGTCGGTGATACCAAGGGAGAGCAGCTTTTCCCACTGATTTTGGGCTGTAATGTGATGCATCAGGTAATAATCCACATAATCTGTCCGAAGCCTCTTCAGAGACTCCTTGAAATACCTGTCCAGGGCAGACTGGCTGCTGATAAGATACTGGGGCAGCTTTGTTGCTATATTTACCTTGTCTCTTATCCCGTTTTTTTCAAGTATCTGCCCCAGAGCGGCCTCACTTCCTGTATATATATAGGCCGTGTCAAAATAGTTCACTCCGTTATTATAGGCAGCCAGAAGCTCTTTTTCCGCTTTGTCGATATCGATCCCCCTTATATTTGAGGTGAACCTCATACAACCGTAACCCAAAACGGAAATATCCTCGCCGTACCGATTCTTTCTGTATTTCATATAAACTCCCTTATCCTTCTTTGAAATCGATCGATCCGGATATTGCGATCCCGGATACATTCAATTACAATATGCCATTCCGATTCCCTTTAGTCAATAAATTACACGGATCCCGGATATCACCAAAGACGTAGATACATTCTATATTTATGCAACGGAATATATCATGGGAAGCTTTGAAGAGGGCTCTCCCGATTATGCGACGCTCGATAACGCTGAGATGATCCAGGGCGTGGATGCCGAATACAATTCTTCGGACCGGATGGCCGTCATGACAACGACTATACATACTTCTTTAATAATATCAAAGACAACGTGGCAAAACGGGTCGCAGCCTAATCATGTCTTTCATCATCATTATCAAAGCACTCGCAAAACCGCGCAGCCGGAGCTGCCGGTTCATTCGCGGTTTTCAAATGTGAGATGTCCGCATATCCTGTCACTCTGAATGATGCGATTCCCTTTCTTCTCTCCTCCGTGACCACGCTGGTCACTGAAGAGGGTGCCGCTACAAAATTGTGCCAGAGGATCATGGGCGAGATACTCAGCAGGTATGAAAGAAGCACTGCAGTGATCCCGAAATGGCAGAAAAAAACAATGGTCTCATTGTTTGCTCTTTCCGCCATAAAGACACGTCCTTCCTTTTTATAACCGTGTTTATTCAACAGCTCTTCAAAGGCAGAGGTCACTCTCCGGTATTCTTCTCCGACTTCTCCTTCTGACATCCTTGCATTTTCGATCCAATGCTCATAGCTGTAGAAATCGTCATTTACAGTCCAGTCTGCAGGCAGCCAGTCCCAGCAGATCTTTTTTTTATCATCTGTGTCCGGTCTCCAGATACGGCACGGGAATTCCCTAAGCCATTCCATTTCAACTGCCTGCGCCTGAAGCTTCTCCAAGGTGAACCTTGCAGTATCCTTTGCCCGCCCCAGGGGTGAAACATAACAGTGATCCATATGAAAATGTGTCTGATACAGGTAGTCCGCCAGAAGCGACGCCTCGCGAAATCCCTTTTCAGTCAGCGAATCCTTCTCATAATCCGGATCTCCATGTCTGATAAAAAACAGCTTCATGTCAGCAGTGACCCTTTCTTCCGTCCCGTATCACATACATGTATATCCGCCGTCCACAGGGAGAGCTATACCTGTAACATATGATGAATTCGGGGAAGCAAGGAAGACCACGGCGGTATCAAGCTCACCTTCTTTTCCATAACGCTCCAGGGGTATCATGGTTTTGGCATTCTGCTGGAAAAAGTCACTGTTCAGAGTATCCGTGGTCAGCGGGGTATAGAAATATCCCGGGCAGATGGCATTGACTGTTATGCCGTAAGCTCCCCATTCCGCTGCAAGCGCCCTTGTGAGATTCACGACTCCGCCCTTGGCTGCATGATACGGTGCGGATCCGGCAACCTTATTTCCTACAAGCCCGTACATGGATGCTATATTGATTATGCGTCCGTATCTTGCCGGGATCATCCCCTGATTTGCCACCGCGCGCGCGAATTTAAATGTTCCGAAAAGATCCACATCAAATTCCTTCTGGAACTGCTCATCGGTTATATTCTCCGCATGATCCACTGCTCCGGTCCCGGCATTGTTGACCAGAATATCCACCCTGCCGAAGCGATCCATAACAGCTTTGACCGTAGCCTCTATCTCATCAGTTTTGGTTATGTCACAGCGGATTGGCATGGTCTCAACCCCATGCTCATCGGTTATCTCCCTGCATACCTGCTCCAGCATGTCCATCCTTCGTGCTATGGCTATGATAGTACATCCCTGGTTCGCAAGGGCATGGGCCATCTGGACTCCCAGTCCGGAGGAACATCCAGTCACTATCGCGACATTTCCGGTGATCTCAAATATTCTCTTAAACATACTCCCTGATACCTTCCTTTCCCCTCATAGGGAGCTGTCCGGAAATCAATATACGTCTGATCCTATGGCAGCTCCAAAGATATAATGCGTCTGAGCTATCAGTATAACACAGAAAATGACTGTCATGGGATATTTCCGGCTGAGGGATCAAAAAAAGACCGGCCCCCGGCAGTATTGTCTGCCGTCGGACCGGTCCTTGATACAGGTCTTTAATGATTTACATCATTCCGCCCATTCCCGGTGCACCACCTGCGGGCATTGCGGGCTGAGGCTCTTTCTTTGTAGCTACTACAGACTCTGTTGTGAGGAATGTAGATGCCACTGATGTAGCATTCTGAAGAGCTGTACGTGTAACCTTTGCCGGATCCAGGATCCCATCCTTGACCATATCTACATACTCTTCCTTTAATGCATTGAAGCCTATGCCTGCCTTGGATTCCTTTACCTTATTAACGATAACCGAGCCTTCGAGACCGGCATTCTGGGCAATGAAGTACAGAGGAGCCTCAAGAGCCTTAAGGACTGCGTTTGCGCCTGTCTTCTCATCGCCCTCAAGTCCATCGGCCACCTTCCTTACGGCCTTCTGAGCATGGATGTATGCGCTTCCGCCACCTGCTATGATGCCTTCCTCTACAGCAGCCTTCGTAGCAGCAAGGGCATCCTCCATCCTGTATTTGGCTTCCTTCATCTCTGTCTCTGTGGCTGCGCCGACACGTATGACCGCCACTCCGCCTGCGAGCTTGGCAAGCCTTTCCTGAAGCTTCTCTTTATCAAATGAAGAAGTAGTTGTCTCAAGCTGAGCCTTTATCTGGCTTGTTCTTGCATCGATATCCTTCTTCTTTCCTGCGCCGTCAACTATTACTGTAGACTCCTTCTTAACCTTTACGCTCTTTGCCTTTCCAAGCATATCGATGGTAGCGTCCTTAAGCTCGAGTCCAAGCTCTGATGATACAACCTGTCCACCTGTAAGGACAGCTATATCCTGAAGCATTTCCTTTCTCCTGTCGCCGTAGCCCGGAGCCTTTACTGCTACTACATTAAAGGTGCCGCGGAGCTTGTTCACGATAAGAGTGGTAAGAGCTTCCCCGTCCACATCCTCTGCGATGATCAGAAGAGCTGCGCCCTGCTTTACTATCTGCTCAAGGAGAGGAAGGATATCCTGTACGTTTGATATCTTCTTGTCATAGATAAGAATGTAGGGATTCTCAAGGTTTGCCTCCATCTTATCCATATCAGTGCACATATATGCCGATACATAGCCGCGGTCAAATTCCATACCTTCGACTACATCAAGCTCTGTGTGCATCGTCTTTGATTCCTCGATAGTGATGACGCCGTCCTTTGAGACCTTGTCCATAGCGTCAGCTACCATCTGTCCTACCTCCTCGTTGCCGGCAGAGATAGCTGCAACCTTTGCGATGTGATCCTTGGATGATACCTTGGCAGACATCTTCTTTATAGCCTCCACTGCCGCGTCGGTAGCCTTTTTCATACCGTTGCGGAGGATGATCGGATTTGCGCCTGCCTCCAGGTTCTTCATTCCCTCATGGATCATAGCCTGTGCAAGGACAGTAGCTGTAGTTGTTCCGTCACCTGCTACGTCATTTGTCTTTGTAGCGACCTCTTTGACAAGCTGGGCGCCCATGTTCTCGAAGCCGTCCTCCAGCTCGATCTCCTTGGCTATCGTCACACCGTCATTTGTGATCGTAGGTGTGCCGTAGCTCTTATCAAGAACTACATTCCTTCCCTTAGGTCCAAGTGTTACGCGGACTGTATCCGCAAGCTGGTCAACACCGCTTGCAAGTGCTGCACGTGCTTCAGCACCGTATTTTATCTCTTTTGCCATTTTTTCTCACCTCCGGATTTTTACTCTATAACTGCAAGGATATCGCTCTGACGCACGATGATCACCTTATCATCCTTCGAGAGCTCAACCTCTGTGCCTGAATACTTGCTGTAGATGACCTTCTGGCCCTTCTTGACCGTCATCTTGACTTCTTTGCCGTCGATCACTCCACCCGGGCCAACCTCAAGTATCTCAGCCTGCTGGGGCTTTTCCTTTTCCTTACCGGGTATGACAATACCTGATGCAGTCGTCTCCTCAGCCTCGATGGCTTTCAGCACTACACGATCACCTAATGGCTTCAGTTTCATATTGATTCGCCTCCTCATATAATAAATATTGTTTTTTCATCCTTTGTTAGCACTCAATTGGCACGAGTGCTAACCATCAATGTGTATAATACCCCTACCTAAATCTTATGTCAAGCCTGTTTTTCATTGTTTTTCATTTATTATCCTGGCCACATATACTCCCTCGGAGGAGGCCTGGCTCAGGGAATGCGTGGTCCCCGAGGCATCTCCTATCACGTAAAGGCCCTTGTATTTTGTTTTGAATTCATTGTCCACGTCTATGCATGAATTATAGAATTTCACCTCTGTTCCATACAGAAGATTGTCATAGTTCGCTGTGCCGGGAACAAGCTTGTTCAGTGCATATATCATCTCGATGATGGTATCAAGCGTAAGCTTTGGGATCGCAAGCGCCAGGTTGCCGGGCTCCGCCGAAAATGTAGGTCTGACGAAGGATTCCGCCAGTCTTTTGGCATTGGTCCTTTTATTTGCGACAAGATCTCCGAACCGCTGTACCATCACGCCCCCTGCCAGCATATTTGTAAGTCTTGCGATATACTCGCCGTATGCATTGCTGTCCTTGAAGGGTTCCGTGAAGTGATGGGTCACGAGCAGCGCAAAATTGGTATTTTCCGTGTGTCTGGAAGGGTCCTCATAGCTGTGGCCGTTTACTGTCATGACGCCGTTGGTATTCTCAGTGACCACGGCTCCCTTCGGGTTCATGCAGAAGGTACGGCAGGTACAGCCGGTAACGGCGCTCCTGTACATTATCTTGCTTTCGTATACCTGATCGGTGATCCTGTCCCAGATGAAGGACGGACATTCAAATCGTATACCTATATCGACCCTGTTATTCCTTGCTGTGATGCCCAGTCCCTCACAGACCTTTGACGTCCAGGCCGATCCGCTCCTGCCCGTGGCAAGTATCAGATACTTTGCGTTCGTGATCCCCTCTTTTGTTATCACATCCCAGGTATCGTCTTTTCCCTGCCTGATGCTTTCCACGGGATTTTCGGTCATGATGTCTATACGGTTCCTGATCTCCCTGACTATATTTGACAGGATAACATAGTTTTTGTCAGTACCGAGATGCCTTACCTCGGCATCCAGCAGGTGCAGGTCATATTGCAGCGCTTCTCTCTTTATCTGCGAATCCACGGTATTATACCGTTTAGAGCCCTCTCCTCCCATGGACATATTTATCTCATCCACGTAGTTCATGAGCTCTATCGCCTTCTTATCTCCTATATATCTCGCCATATCTCCGCCGAAATTATTTGTTATATTGTATTTGCCGTCCGAAAAGGCGCCGGCGCCGCCGATCCCCTCCATGATGGAACAGGTTGCGCAGTGTATGCAGGATTTGATCTTTACACCGTCTATGGGACATTTACGCTTATCCAGGGGCCTTCCTTTTTCTATGAGACCTATGGACAGCTTCGAATCAAGCTTCACAAATTCATAAGCCGCAAATATCCCGCCGGCCCCGCCGCCTACGATCAGCACATCATATTTATCCTTCATATCCGGGTCATCCTTTCTGAGTAATAACATTTTATCCGCGATAGTGTATTATAACACAGCGTTATGAGCCTTGGTAGCTGTCGTCCGGCGCTGAATACGCCCGCGCCTCCGGTCCGGAAAAGACTGCCGGAGGCAATGAAGCCTGCTGAATTTTCCGGTTTTCATGCCGTCACTGATGTAGTAAAATAAATAACCGGAAAAGCAGTCAGATCATAAAAGAGAGGAGAGTCGATCATATGCAGCTTGCCGATATATCACATAAATTCGAAGAAAAGCTCAGCGACACAGAGGAGCTCGTACATATCATAGGCCTGAACAAAACATTGAATATTCACGAACATGACGGGATAGTTTATATCCAGCTGGCGCATTCGCAGGGAAACGGGAATGTGATCTCAAAATCTCCTTTGGAATTTGACAGGGAATACAATCATGTCGCCCAGTGCATTTTTGACAGAAAACTGCGCTGCATTACCGTCAATGATGATTCCTATGATACTGAAAATAAAGTATCCGTGAAGGAACTGATACAGCTCTTGAAATCAGAGCTTACATCACATTGAATTCCATGCAGAACAAGAGACAGAAGAGGAGCACCGCTATCGCAAGGATGATCTGTGTAGCTGATTCCTTCGATGCCATGAATTCAAACAGAGTCTATCGGAATAAGCTTACAAAGGAAGCCATAATAAGTGAGATTGAAAAGAATAAGGGCAAACAGTTCGATCCTCAGGTCGCTGATGTCTTCCTTCGCCTTTTAAGAGAAGGAAGGATCGCTTAAGCCATTTCCCTTTCTGCTATGCCTATAGCCGTAAAGAACCATACAGCATATCGTTCAGGTGATATCAGCATATCATGCTTCAGCTCATCGAGCTTTACATAGCGAAGTCCGGAGACCTCTTCAGGATCAGCCTTGAAGGGTCCGGAATATTCGCCTGTAAGCACATGATCCACTTCATATTCCGTAAGTCCGTTTGCAAACTCAGCACGATAAACGAAACTGCCGGCTTCATGCAGGGTCACATTTTCTATCCCGCACTCCTGCTGCAACCGTTTAGCTGCCGCATATGCAACAGTCTCTCCGACACGGGGATGGGAACAGCAGGTATTCGCCCACAATCCCGCGCTGTGATATTTTCCCGAAGCCCGCTGCTGGATAAGCAGACGGTCCCCGTCAAACAGGAATACCGAGAAGGCTCTGTGAAGCAGCCCCTTCCGGTGTATGTCAAGCTTCTCTCCGCATCCTGTCTCCCGGTCATCCAGATCCACCAGTATCAGGTCTTTATTTTCACTCATCCAACTCCTCCCCAAGTGGTCATGAATATTCGCAGTAAATCAGCTTTATCTGATCCATAACCGGCTTTTTCCGCCTTTCCTCAGATACCGGATAATGGTCAGAGATACTCTTGGACTGATTTATCGCCTATTATACAATATTGTTATCAACCTTTACAAACAGATCTGCACCAGATCAGGTTCCGAATCATAAAACACATCTACTGCATGAAGAATAGTGTTTTCTTTCTGGCAATATCTCTCCTTTTTATGTTATTATGTGAGGCATGCAGAGATATGACCTCATCTGCCCATGCCATTTCGGACTTGAGGCAGTGCTGAAAAGAGAAATACAGGATCTGGGATATGAGATCTCCCGGACGGAGGACGGACGCGTAGTCTTTCACGGAGATGCAGATGCCGTTGTGATGGCGAATATACATCTGCGCACGGCGGAAAGAGTGCTGATAGACTGCGCCGAGTTTGATGCAAGGACATTTGATGAGCTTTTTGAAAATGTGAAGGCAGTCAGATGGGAGGACTTCATCCCGAAAGACGGCAGATTCTGGGTAAAAAAAGCATCATCGGTAAACTCAAAGCTTTTTTCACCGAGAGACATCCAGTCCATAATTAAAAAAGCAATGGTCGATCATCTGTCGGAAGTATACGGTATATCTCATTTTGAGGAAGACGGATCGGATTATCCCCTCAGAGTATTTATAAACAAGGATCATGTAACCCTGGGGCTGGATACCACGGGAGACTCTCTGCATAAAAGGGGCTACAGGCCTGATGCAGGCGAAGCGCCTATAGCGGAGAATCTTGCAGCGGCATTGATCATGCTCACTCCATGGAGGGAGGACAGACATCTTATAGATCCCTTCTGCGGCTCCGGCACCTTTCCCATAGAAGCAGCCATGATAGCAAGAAATATAGCTCCGGGTTTGGACAGGAGCTTTACTGCCGAGGCATGGAACAACCTTATAGACAGGAAGCTGTGGTATGAAGCGGCAGACGAGGCCAGATCCGTGATAAGGACTGAGGTTAAAAGCGACATACAGGGCTTTGATATAGATCCTAAGGTGGTTGCCTTAGCCAGAGAGAACGCAAAGAGAGCAGGAGTAATGGATACGATCCATTTCCAGGAGAGAGCTGTGGCAGAGCTTTCACATCACGGGAAATACGGATTTGTCATTACCAACCCGCCCTATGGTGAGAGGATCGAGACCATAAAGACCCTTCCGCCGATATACAGTGAATTGGGTGAAGCAATGAAGCGGCTTGATACCTGGTCGTTTTATGTGATAACCTCTTATGATCGCGCGGAGCGGGATATAGGCAGGAAATCTGCAAAAAACCGAAAGATATATAACGGGATGATACAGACGAGATATCTGATGTTTCCCGGCCCCAGGCCCCCTGTACGCAGGATGCGGGATAACACGTAAAGATGATGATGAAAAAACATGAATTACTCATAATCACTATAATTGCGGCTCTCATCAGCATGCCGGTCATGCTTTTTTTCTTTTTCCATAATAATGCATTTGCAGGCAATATGCAGCTTGAGGATGCTGTTGCCGATGAGGAGGGACAGGCATTGGAAATGTCCCTTGCCATAGAAAGCAATATGCAGGTGGTGGAGGGGATAGATGACGGAACAGAGCCGAGCCTTGTCATACCCCTTGAATACAACACGGAGATCGATAAGATAAATGTCGAGGAGGATAAGGCATCCTCTTTTATAAGCATAGCCATCCCTACAAGAGAGAATGATTACTATTATAAGAATGAACTGACGGGCTCTGAAAAAGGGATAAAAGACATTTCATATGATTATTCCGAGGGATATGCGAAGTTTGATATAAATTTGAAGGGCTTCTATATCCCGGTTCTGCATATGACTCCCAAAACGCTTTATTTAGAGCTGAACACTCCGTATGAGCTGTATGGCCACACCTATATAATTGATGCGGCCCATGGCGGAGATGATAATGGAGACAGTGCATACGGGGTTCAGGAGAAGGATATTGTTCTGGGGATCGCAAAGTCAATAGAAGGCTCTGCAGCTTCAGACGGTGTCGGTGGTATTTATTATACAAGAACCCGGGACGAAAATGTATCGGAGGAGAGCAGAGAGAAGCTTATAGAACTCTTAAAGCCGGATCTGACTATTTCCCTGCATACGAATGCGGACGGAGATACGCGGATCACACACGGCGTGGGCGCGGTTGTAAACAATCCCGAAGATGTTTCTGAAGTAAAGAAGCTTATAGGTGTGATAGCTTCCGAGACCGGTCAGCAGGATCTGGGGGTCAGGATCCTTACATCGGAGGAGGATCCCGGTGCACACAGGATAAGTCTTTATACCGGGTATATCACAAATAAGGCCGAAGCGGTCAAAATGGGGACAGAGGAATATGCTTCCAAGGTCGGAAGTATCATCTATGCATGGCTGATGCATGAGGAGGATCTGAATAAATGAAGATCATATTCGCAACGGGAAATAAAAACAAGCTTCAGGAAATCTGCAGCATCATGGAAGGAACAGGGTATGATATCATAACCGCGTCAGAAGCCGGAATAGATGCCGATCCCGAAGAAAACGGGGAAAGCTTTGAGGAGAATGCGCTGATAAAGGCAAGAGCAGTATATGAGCTTTCCGACAAAAGCTCTGTTGTAATGTCTGATGATTCGGGACTTTGTATAGATGCGCTTGGAGGAGAGAAGGGGCTTCTCGGGATACATTCCGCCAGGTTTATGGGACATGATACATCCTATGATGAAAAGAACAGGGAGATACTGAAACGCCTCGGGGATACGCCGGATGAGGAAAGGACTGCGAGATTTGTATGCTCGGCAGCGGCCATACTTCCCTCGGGAAGAGAGATAGTTGTGAGAGAAACCATGGAGGGTGTTATCTCGCATGAGATAGCCGGGGCAAACGGTTTCGGTTATGACCCCATCTTTTACCTGCCGGAATTTGGCAGGACCTCTGCGGAGATATCTCCTGAAGCGAAAAATCTGATCTCGCACAGGGGAAAGGCTTTGAGACATATGAGAGCGGTACTTGAAGAGGCCGTAAGATGAAGGTTCTTATAGTCAGTGATACACATGGCAGACATGAAAGAATCCTGCAGGTTCTTCGCAGGGAGGAGCCTGTGGATATGCTCATACATTGCGGTGATACCGAGGGCGGTGAGGACTGGATCAGACAGCACACAAGGTGCTTTTCTGTGCCGATCGTAAAGGGAAATAACGATTTTTTCAGCAATCTGCCACCGGAGCTTGAGCTTGATATTGAGGGATATCATGTATTTATGACTCATGGGCACAACTATGGAGTTTCCATGGGGATCGAGAGGATCGTGGAGGAAGCACAGTCACGAAAGGCGGATATAGTTATGTTCGGACATACGCACCGTCCCCTGACAGAAAAGATCGACGGACTATGGGTCATAAATCCCGGTTCTCTTTCCTACCCGAGGCAGGAAGGTCATGACCCTACTTACATCGTGATGCATATAACTGAGGAAAAAGAGCCGGAATTTACTTTATACAGGCTGTGATCTCATGTCCGGCTCGGATTTGACACATATATTGATCCTGTAATAGAATATAAAAGCTTTTTACGAGGTGTGGCTCAGTTTGGCTAGAGCACCTGCTTTGGGAGCAGGGGGCCGCAGGTTCGAATCCTGTCACCTCGATTAAGAAAATTTCAGTAAAATCAAGGCTTATCTTGTTTTAGCATCCTGCTGTGTCCGCCGTGCGCAGATGTATATTCGCCATCACAACGGCATCTGCATCTCCGTGAAGACCATGCGCCCTTCCTCCGTCCGGGAGATCTCATATCACAGATCCTGTATTTCTCTTTTCAGCACTGCCTCAAGTCCGAAATGGCATGGTAAGATGAGGTCATATTTCTGCATGCCTCACATAATAACATGAGGAGGGATATTGCCAGAAAGAAAATAAAACCCGGGGATCGCTCCCCGGGTTGATGATATCCTATGTCAGCCCTTGACTGCTCCGACTGCAACTCCGCCGACAATATGCTTGGAAAGGATAAGATAGACTATGATGACCGGAAAGATCGAAAAGGCGATCATCATATAAACCTGTCCCATATCAAACTTCAGGAAGTCCGCCGATCTCAGCTGGGCTATCAGAATGGGAAGAGTCTTTTTCTTATCTGTTGTCAGTACCAGAGCCGGTGTGAAGTAATTATTCCAGCTTGCCACGAAGGCGAATATAGCCTGTACGGCTATAGCCGGCTTCATCAGGGGGAGCACTATGCTGTTGAAGGTCCTGAATTCTCCCGAGCCGTCGATACGCGCTGCCTCAAGCAGAGCCATCGGAAGTGCTGATTCCATATACTGCTTCATATAAAAGAAGGTGGCAGGCGCGGCGATGGCCGGTATTATAAGCGGAACAAAGGTGTCCATAAGCTTCATCCTGCCCATCAGGTTGATGAAGCCGAGTGCCACTACCTGTGTAGGTATCATCATTACGGCCAGTATAAAAGTAAACATGGCGTTTTTGATCTTGAATTCATATGCATGTATCGCATAGGCTGTCATGGTAGAAAAATATGTAGACAATACCGCGGCGCTTATGGCAATGATAAGTGAATTCCTCATTCCGCTCAGTACGGGCTGTGTGCTGCCCATAAGGCTCTTCCAGTTAGCCAGGGCATATCCGCCGGGTATAAGGGTGAAGCCCCGTGTAAGATCCGAATGGCTCCTGGTGGCATTTATGAAAAGAACATAAAACCAAAACAGACAAAGGACCGTTACAAAGATCAGTACTATATATGCTATGATGCGCCTCGTTGTGACGCTGCTTCCTCTTTTTAATCTTCTGCTATCCATAGTAATCTCCTCTATAATGCGTAGTTATATATCTGACTTTCTCTGTCGGCTGTGCCGGATCTTCCGCATCAGTCGTTCTGGTTTGAGGTGAATTTGTAAACCGCGAAGCTCAATATACCCGTTACAATGAGCAGTATCACCGATAAAGCCCCTGACATTCCGTAATTCTTATTGAAAAGATGTTTGTTCAGGAACATGATGAGCGTCATGGTCGTCCTGTCGGGAGCACCCTCTCCGGCTGTCAGGATCTGCGGCACATCGAACATCTGCAGTCCGCCTATAAGTGAGGTTATGAGCACAAATACAAATATGGGTCTTAAGAGCGGCATCGTTATCCGCCAGAAGATCTGGTTTGAGGTAGCCCCGTCAACCTCTGCTGCTTCGAAAAGAGAAGTATCTATTCCCATCATGCCGGCAAGCAGCAGGATAGTCGTATTGCCGAACCACATCAGGAAATTCATGAAGCCTACCAGCATTCTCGCGCTGCCGGTATTGGACATGAATTTATACGGCTCGGAAATGAGTCCTGCCTGCATGAGCATGGAGTTTATCGGCCCCGAATCAGCAAACAGTGTGAAGAACAGCATCGCAAATGCAGCTGCCATGATCAGGTTGGGAAGATAGATCACCGTTTTGAAAAATCTCTGTCCCTTTATCCTGAGAGAAGGATCCGAGAACCAGGCTGCAAGCAGCAGTGATACGATGATCTGCGGGATGAAGCCCAGGATCCACATTACAAACGTATTTTCCGTATATTTCCAGATGTCCGCATTGGAGAGCAGAGTGGCATAGTTCTCCATCCCGATGAAATTAGGTCCTATCTGCTTAAGGCCCGAGCGGTAATTCTCGAAAAAGCTGTAATAGATCGTTGAAACAAAGGGTATCAGCTGGAATACAGCGTACACGATCATAAAGGGAAGCAGAAATATATAGCCCCATTTATTATACTTTACTACATTGGAGCTTCCGCTCTTTTTCTTTCCCCCGTCCATATTAAAACCTCCTATGATGATTTATGTCTGATATCCGGATGACTCCGGCCGGATGCAGTTTTGTTCATGTTCAGAGTCCACAGCAAACCTTTGTCCGCAAACATCCATTGTCAACTCTGAACTTTTTTATAAAGGGAGCCCGCCCGCATCCGGGCAGGCCCCTGATAAGCATAAAGTGTTACAGCTGATGGAAATACCTTGATTCAGAATGAAAGCTCAGGATATTTCTCCTTAACTGCCGTCTGGAAGTTTGCTACTGCCTTATCGTAGTCTACCTTGCCTTCGAAGTAATCCTTCATTGCAGCCTGGAAGGACTCGTTGCAGCCCTGATCATAATCTGAGATCTTGCTCATATCAACCTTCTCAGCACCGTCAGCCAGCTGCTTGTAAGGATTCTGTCCGCCGAGGATCTTGTTTCCGAAGGATGTATCTGCTGCAAGCTCTCCGAGAAGTGAAGGACTGTTAACGCAGTCGGAATCCTTCTCAACGATCTCCCTGAGAACAGCCTTGTCAGTTGTCATTGTGAGCATGATATCCTTGACAAGTGTGGGGTTATCTGTTCCGGTTGCACCGCAGATCCATGTGCCGCCCCAGTAGAATGACTGAGGTCCTACGCAAAGTCCCCAACGTCCTGCATTTGCCACTGATCCCTCAGTATCGGCTGCCATACAGAAGTTGATAAGCCATGCGGGTCCGAAATAAGCAAATACTTTTCCTTCAGGATAGAAGCCCTTGTTCCAGTCATCTGACCAGAGATCATAGGTATTTGTCTCTTTTGCATCCACCAGTGCTTTGGAATCCTCAACCCACTTCTCAATATTGGGGTCGATCTGAACTGTAGTCCCGTCAACCCAGGGCTTGGAAACGTTGTTTGAATATACACGATATGAATCATTTACGGTTGATTCTACGAAATAGCCTGCCTTTTTAAGATCCTCAGCAGTCTTGTTGAATGTTGCCCAGTCCTTCACCTTCTCCTGTACCTCTTCAGGCTCCTCGGTTCCAAGCACTTCCTTGGCAATATCCCTGTTATAGATAAGACCTGCCGAGCATGCCTGCCATGAAAGGCCTCTGAGCTTGCCGTTGGTATCTGTCACGATATCCTGAGTATACTTGTACTGATCTGAGATATCAGCTGCTGCGATGCCAAGATCATCCATTGACATTGCTACTGCAGGATCTGCATTTACATATTTTAATGCATAATCTGCCTCTACAAGGAAGATATCTACCTTATCATCTGCTGCAGCGCTCTCATTAGTCGGAAGAATCTCATCAAGATGGTTCTGATAAGCGTTGTCATCGGTAGGAGTGATGATCCACTTTACTGTTACATCACCGATCTTTCCGCTGTTAGGATCGCTGGCGTCTGCCTCATATCCGGGATAGTGATCCGTAACCCTGCTCTTGAACTCCTCATTCCAGCACTGGATATTGAGGACCTTGCCCTCATCCGATGCAGTTGCCGTATCTGCTGCGCTGTCTGCAGCTGCTGCATCATCCGCAGGAGCTGCCTCATCTGCAGGAGCCGCCTCGTCTGCAGGAGCTGCCTCATCCGCAGGAGCCGCCTCATCCGCAGGAGCCGCTGCATCTGCTGCTGCAGGTGCTGCTGTATCTGCTGCTGCGCCTCCGCATCCTGCAAGGAGTGTAGCTGTCATTGCCGCTGTAAGCATAATACTTACGATCTTCTTTTTCATTTTTTCCCTCCTTAAATGAATTAGGTGAATTTATGTATAAGGCTCTGCCGCCTTTATACCATATTGATCAGATCAGGCTCTTTACCGAATCCCCCTTCAGGAGCTTACCCTCGACAACCACCCTCTCGGGTATGGCCGTTTTCGGCCTCTCTATCATCTGCACAAGTCTTCTGGCCGCCAGCTCCCCTATGGTATCTGTATTCTGCTCTATAGTCGCAAGCTTCGGTTCAAGAACCTTGGCTATCCTTATCCCGTCATACCCCGCAATGGATATATCATCCGGTATGGAAAGCCCTCTCGCCTGCAATGCATTGATCCCGCCTATCGCTGAGAAGTCATCCGGATATATGATGCAGGTCGGCGGATCCGGCAGCTCTAAAAGCTCAGCCGTAAACTTATATGAAACATCCGGCTTCCTGTAGATGCCTTCCTTGATATATTCGTCCGGAACCGTTGCTCCGAAATCCTCCAGTGTCTTATAAAAGCTTGCCAGCCGGTTTCTTGTTACCGAGGAATCCGCACCGTGTATATATGCTATCTTTCTGTGTCCGCATTCCTTATATATATAGGTTACAAGCTCTCTCATGCCGCTCACATTATCCGATATTATGGCTGTGCGGTTATCAAAGGTGTGATCTATGGTCACCACCGGCATGTCACTTGTAGCAAGCTCCACCACATCCGGATCGTCAAAATCTATACAGGCAAGGATCACTCCGTCATAGCCTCTGTATCTGCAGTGTTCAAGATACTTCATGTTCATAACGCTCTTGTTGCTGTTTATGAAGCTTATATCATATCCCTTGGCCTCTGCCGTCCTTTTCAGGGAATCAAGCACCGCCGCATAGAAGTCATGTGTAAATCCGTTTCCGGCCTCGTCTCTGAAAAGCACCCCTATATTATGGCTCCTGTTGGTCTTTAAGGTCCTTGCCGAGGCATTCGGAAAATATCCCATCTCCTTTGCAGTTTCCCTGACCTTCTTCTTGGTGGCTTCACCTATATCACTGTGATCATTCAGGGCCTTGCTCACTGTGGCCACCGACACACCTATTTTTTTTGAAATATCCTTCATAGAGACCATTCTTATCTGAACCTCCATGCAAAACGTCTAATTTATATCAGGTCTCTACTTGCATCTGACGCTCCCTTAAACGTTTTCGCAATTCGAATATATAACAAACTGCCAAACATGTCAATACATTTTTCGATATTTTGGTCATTTTATATAAAAACTCCGCCTCGCGCCCCCTGATACTCCCGGTTTCCGGCCGGATCGCCTCTATTTTTGCTTAAACCTTTAAGCTTTTTAGTACAATATGACTAAATTTTGATTTCATTGTATTTTTTGTTGTATTTCCTGATCCTATGGAATATAATCAAAACAAATCCGGTTTATGCCGGCAGCTTAATCGTTATAGGTACCTTTATCAATCAACTCATTTTAACGGGGGTAAAAACATGAATTTCGGACATTTTGACGACGACAACATGGAATACGTCATCACCACACCGAAGACTCCGCTGCCCTGGATCAATTATCTCGGCAGCAATGATTTTTTTTCGCTGATCTCGAATACCGGCGGCGGTTATTCCTTTTATAAGGATGCAAAGCTGCTCCGCATCACCAGGTACAGATACAATGATGTGCCTCTGGATTCGAACGGCAAATATTTCTATATCAAGGACGGATCCACTGTGTGGAATCCCGGCTGGCAGCCTACAAAGACTCCGCTTGATGAATATGAGTGCCGTCACGGCATAGGCTATACAAGGTTTCACGGAAAGAAAGACGGGGTCAGCGCAGATGTATTATGCTTCGTTCCTATGGATGACACCTGTGAGGTACAGCGCATAGAGCTCAGAAATGATACCTCCTCGGAAAAGAAGCTGCAGCTTTTCTCATATGTTGAGTTCTGTCTCTGGAATGCGATGGATGACATGACAAACTACCAGAGAAACCTTTCCACAGGTGAGGTCGAGGTCATAGGCAGCACCATATATCATAAGACGGAATACAGGGAGCGGCGCAATCACTATGCAGTATATTCCGTTAATACCGATGCTGACGGTTTCGATACCTCCAGAGACGAGTTCATCGGAGTTTATAATTCAGGAGCTGATCCCGATGCGGTCCTTGAGGGAAAATGCCGTAATTCGATCGCTTCAGGCTGGTACCCCATTGCATCGCATCAGATAGATGTCACCCTCGCTCCCGGGGAAAGCAGATCATTTATATTTGTTCTCGGCTACTGTGAAAATCCCGAGGATCAGAAATGGGAGAAGAAGGACGTGATCAACAAGGCTCCCGCCGAAAGAATGCTTGCCAGGTACCGGTCTGATGCCGATGTTGAAAGATCCTTCAACGCTCTGAAGGAATACTGGAAGAAGCTCCTCGCCAAATTCACCGTGGATACCTCCAATGATAAGGTAAACCGGATGGTCAATATCTGGAACCAGTATCAGTGTATGGTCACCTTTAATATGAGCCGGTCAGCATCCTATTACGAGTCCGGAATCGGAAGAGGCATGGGCTTCAGGGATTCCTGTCAGGATCTTCTCGGCTTTGTTCATCTTATCCCGGACAGAGCCAGACAGAGAATAATAGACATCGCTTCCACACAGTTCCCGGACGGCTCCGCATATCATCAATACCAGCCGCTTACAAAAAAGGGGAATTCCGATATAGGCTCCGGCTTCAATGATGATCCTCTCTGGCTTATTGCCGGGACCTCGGCCTATATCCGTGAAACAGGCGATACATCCATTCTTGACGAAAAGGTTCCGTATGATAACGACATGTCTATGGCAACCCCTCTCTTCGATCACCTTACCAGAAGTCTGGATTATATCATCGGACATAAGGGTCCTCACGACCTCCCCCTTATAGGCCGCGCTGACTGGAACGACTGCCTGAACCTCAACTGCTTCTCAGAGCATCCCGGAGAATCCTTCCAGACCTTCGGCCCTTCAGAAGGACCTGTGGCTGAGTCCGTCTTTATCGGAGGGATGTTTGTCAAATACGGCAACGAATATGCGGATCTCTGTGACTTTATCGGCAGGCCGGACGAGGCAGAAAGAGCCAGAGCCGAGGTCGAAAAAATGACAAAAGCCCTCCTTACTGCAGGCTGGGACGGAAAATGGTTTATCAGAGCCTATGATGCGCATGGCAATAAGGTAGGCTCCAATGAATGTGAAGAAGGAAAGATATATATCGAGCCCCAGGGCTTCTGCGTACTTGCCGGAGTCGGAGTAGAGACCGGCGAAGCGCAGCAGGCCATGGATTCCGTCAAGGAGCTTCTCGATACGGATTATGGCATAATGATCCTCCAGCCAGCATATACAAGGTATCATGTAGAGCTCGGAGAGATCTCCTCTTATCCGCCCGGATACAAGGAAAATGCCGGTATCTTCTGTCATAATAATCCCTGGGTATCCATAGCGGAAACCGTGGTAGGAGACGGCGACAGAGCTTTTGAGATCTACCGCAAAACCTGTCCTGCCTACCTTCAGGACATATCGGAAATACACCGCACCGAGCCCTATGTTTATTCACAGATGGTGGCAGGACGCGATGCCAGATTCCATGGGCAGGGCAAAAACTCCTGGCTGACGGGAACGGCAGCATGGACCTTTACGGATATATCCCAGTACATCCTCGGCGTTTATCCTACATTGAACGGTCTTCAGATCAATCCCTGCATTCCTCACGGCTTCGGAGACTTCAGCATTGTACGTGAATACAGAAATGCCGTATATCACATCACTGTCAGCAACCCTTCCGATATATGCAAGGGCGTGGCAAAAATGGTAGTGGACGGGAAGGAAGTTTCCGGTAACGTGATACCTTATGATAAATCAAAAAAGGATGTGCATGTAGAGATCACCATGGGCTGATCTGCCCGTAAAAATACGAAGATCCCCGGTTTGCAGCAAACCGGGGATCTTTTTTCTGTTCAATAGGATCTTTCCGAGATCAGCTCCTCCGTCAGAAGAGTGACCGTATAAGGATTGTTTCTCACCTGGATAGTTCCGATATAGGATACCCCTGAAAACTGCCCTTCTTCAATATATGTCTCTTTTTCTATGGGTCTGCCCTCCTCCAGCGATCTGATCACTTCTGTGAGCCGGGGACCATACAAAGGATTACACTCGGTATTTACTGCTATCTTGCCGTCAAAGGTCAGCTGCAGTCCATTATGACTGGAGTCAAAGGACAAAACCATGAATTCCCCGTTGTCTATGTCCAGACCGACCTTATACCCCTTTGCTTCTATGGCTTCTATAGCTCCATAAGCCATGTTGTCATTCTCGGCATAAACCACATTGATATCTTTTCCGAATTTATCAAGCATTTCCGTCATGACCTCTTTACCCTTGGCTGTAGTAAAATCTCCTGTTTCCTGCGCAAGGATACGCCAGTTTTTATTCAGCATCGCAGCCTCCTCCAGGGCCGAGGTCCTCCCAAGCTGTGCCGATGCTCCCAAAGTCCCCTGTATATCTACTATATTAATGTTACGGGCCACACCCTTACTGCTCAGATATTCCTGCAGCCAGACACAGGCTCTCTCTCCTTCAAGCTTGAAATCCGAGCCTATCCAGCAGGCGTACAGCGATCCGTCATCCACCCGGATCCGTCTGTCATACACAATGATCGGGATCCCGGCATCTCTGGCCTCGGATAATACCGAATCCCAGCCGGTTTCAACTATGGGATCGAGAACTATATAATCTACTCCCTGATCTATGAATTCCCGGATAGCCTTGAGCTGATTCTCCTGCTTCTGCTGCGCATCATCAAAGATCAGATCATAACCCTCTGCCGGGCTGAAGGCCTCTCTGACAGATGCAGTCGATGCCATACGCCAGTCTGATTCGGATCCTATCTGTGACAGGCCTATGGTTATCTTATCGTCAGTATGCTTTAGGCTGCTCTTTTGATCATATCCGTCAGACGCAGAAATTCCCGCCCGGCCACAGGAGCCGAGCAGGAATATCATGATCGCCGCAATAAATACCAAAGCTTTTCTCATTTACCTTTTTCCGGTCTGTCTGGACCTCAGAACAGCAAACAGACTTTGAATAACTATGAATATAAAAAGCAGGGCCGCAGTAAGGATATTGGGCCAGGAGGATGCCAGCTTGCCGTTTGTCTTTACTATGGATGATATAGTTCCGTTTATCAGCACTCCGAAGAAAGAGCCTATAACATTTCCTACCCCTCCTGTCAGCAGTGTACCTCCGATGACTGCGGATGAGATCGCATCCATCTCAAGTCCGGTTGCCTGTGAAACAGAACCTGCCATGGTATTAAGACAATAGCAGATACCTCCGATGGAGCAAAGGAATGAAGAAAGCATGTAAGCCTTCATCTTTATCAGCTTGACATTGAGTCCCATCATAGCCGCCGAGCTCTCACTTCCACCCACTGCATAAAGAGAACGTCCGAACTTTGTATATCTGAGGATCAGGAAAATAGCGATCAGCACGATCAGCGCGACCACTACGCCGGGTCTCACATAGGGCGCCATATATTTGCCCTTATTGTTGGTATAGCCGCCAAAGGGCACTATGACCTTTGCATTGGCCCAGGCATAGAAAGTAGGACTTATCTCCTGAGTGATCGAAACCTGATCTGTACATATTACAGCCGTCATACCCCTGCAGAAGAACATTCCCGCCATTGATACGATGAAGGGCTGTATCTCAAGATATCCAACAAGGAATCCCTGGAAGATACCGAATACTATACCTATCAGCAGCACCAGGATTATCATGGGAACGGCGCCGATACCTTTCTGCATACCGACAGCCAGAAGCATACAGTCCATGGCTATCAGGGCGCCTACGGAAATATCTATTCCACCGGTCAGCATGACACAGGTCATGCCACAGGCCACGCAGATCAGTCCGGCGTTGGTTATCAGTATATTAAGAAACGTCTGGAAATGCGTGAAGCCCTTTGAACCATATGCTATGCAGCCGCCTGCATAAAGCACTATGAACAGCGCTATGGTTATGAGCAGGAGCATCGTGTTGCTGTTAATGCTCTTCTTTGAATCAGCCTTCTTGCTCATGCTCTCACCCCCTTTGCAGCTGCGCGAGCCGCACTCTGCTTCCTGAGAAACGCCTTAAACGGCGGTGCCTCTATCACAACTATCAATATAACTATAACCGCCTTGAACACCGGTGCCTGGATCGACGAAACGCCCAGTGCGTAAAGCGTGGTCGTTATAGCCTGTATCGTATACGCTCCAATTATGGAGCCGGCAAGATTGAACTTGCCTCCGCCGAGGCTGTTGCCGCCGAGAGCCACAGACAGGATCGCATCCATCTCAAGATAAAGACCGATATTGTTTGAATCAGCCGAGGTGATCCTTGAGGATGCCACGATACCTGCTATAGCAGCGAAAAGTCCGCAAAGCATATATGCCAGGAAGATAAGGAGTCTGGAATTAAGTCCAGCTATCCGGCTGGCCTTTGCGTTGATACCGACCGACTGTATATACATACCGAGCGCTGTCTTTTTCAGAACCAGTGAAACCACTATGATGCACACAGCCGTGATGATTATCGGAGTGGGAACAGGTCCTGTAAATGCACCGATATAGGCGAAGGAAGGATTCCTGACATAAACTATAAGGTCGTTGCAGAGCAGAAGTCCGATCGCTCTTGCAGCTGAATATAATATAAGTGTAGCAACCATGGGCTGAATGGAAAGATGCGCAACCAGCGTACCGTTAAAGGCTCCGCATACAAGTCCCATGACTATCGCGCAAAGCAGACCTATACCAAGAGGAACCGCCAGGGTAGTTGTGGAGGATACTCCATAGCCTGCAAGCATCATACACATAAAGCTTGCGCAAAGACTCATTACCGATCCTACGGAAATGTCTGTACCGGCAGATGCCGATACCACAAGGGTCATTCCTATTGCCAGTATGGCAACCTCCGATCCTCTGTTGATTATATCAATGATACGTCCGTACAGTATGGTCCCGCTGGTCGTTGTATTTCTCAATGATATCATGAAGAACGAGAGAGGATTTGATCCCGTTGCCGCATCATATATTATATTCACCGCCATGACCAGTATGAGCGCTACAACCGGCAGGAACAGCGGCCATGACTTTATCTTATTCCACGTTTTCATTATGCCTCACCTCCCGCTATAGCCTTCATTACGCTTTCCTGTGAAAGCTCATGATCCAGTTCTCCAACCTTCTGTCCGTCACGCATTATGACCATACGGTTGCAGGTACGGAGCATTTCTTCTATCTCAGACGAAATGAAAAGGACGCTCTTTCCCTCGCCGGCAAGCTTGACGATAAGCTTCTGGATCTCGGATTTGGTACCTATGTCTATACCTCTTGTGGGCTCATCCAGAATAAGGAAATCCGGATCTGTAGCAAGCCAGCGCGCAAGTATGACCTTCTGCTGATTGCCTCCGGACAGCTGCTTTATGAGTGTTTCCTTGCTGGCAGTCTTTATCTGTACCAGCTCTATATACCTGTCGGCTATCTCCTCCTGCTGGGCTCTGGACAGCTGTCTGAACATTCCCCTCTTTGCCTGAAGAGCCAGAATTATATTCTCTCTTACGGAAAGATCGGCTATGATACCCTCAGCCTTACGGTCATCGGGAAGCATCCCCATTCCTTTGTTCATTGCATCTATAGGCTGATTGATCTTAACCTGCTTTCCATTCACCTCCAGAGTGCCTGTCTGAGCCTTATCCGCGCCGTAGATACAGCGTGCCAGCTCCGATCTGCCGGATCCCAGAAGTCCGCCTATACCTACGACCTCTCCCTTGTGTATATCGAGATCGAAGGGCTTGACAGTGCCTGCATGGGACAGTCCCTTTGCGGATATCTCCATCGGTTCCTTTGAAAAATCCTTCTGCTCCTTCTTGATCTCTGCGAGATCATCAAGATCCTTACCCATCATGGCTGCTACCAGCTTGACCCTGGGGAGCTCTGAGATGGGATATTCACCTACAAAACCTCCGTTTCTTAAAACGGTTATCCTGTCGCATACAGCATATACCTGCTCCAGGAAATGGGTAACAAACAATATACTGACGCCCTTTTCTCTCAAGCCCCTCATAAGTACGAAAAGCTTCTCAACCTCATCATCATCCAGAGAAGATGTGGGCTCATCAAGGATCAGCACCTTACATTCCATATCTACAGCCCTTGCTATGGCAACCATCTGCTGGATAGCAAGAGAATAATTTTCAAGATTCTGGGTAACATCAACGGATATCCCAAGCTCATCCATTATCTTCTGCGAACGCTTATTATAAGATTTTCTGTCAATAGTATGAAGCTTGGTCAGAGGCTCGCGTCCGATAAACAGATTTTCCGCCACTGACAGATTCGGGCAGAGGTTAACCTCCTGATAAACGGTGGAAATGCCTACATTCTGAGCATCCCTGGTAGAATGGTTTTTCACGGGACCATCAATACCATCGATGCGGATCTCTCCTGCTTCGAAATCATTGATTCCCGTCAGACATTTGATCAAAGTTGACTTTCCGGCTCCGTTCTCTCCCATAAGTGCATGGATCTCACCCTTTCGCAAAGTAAGATCTACACCATCCAGGGCTTTGACGCCGGGAAAAGTCATAGAAATGCCCCGTGCCGTCAGCACAACATTTTCTTCCATGTACCTTCTCCTTTCTCCTCAATATTTCTGAAATAAAAAGCGGGCGCCCGGTGCGAAGACGTTTTCACATCCGCACACTTCCACGCCCGCATTCTGTTTATAGGTTATCTGTTGCTTTCACAACTACCGCTTCTTAATACTGTGCAGCTATTACGTCGTCAGTAACCTCTGTCATAGTCTGAGGAGTTCCGTCGATAGAGAAGTCAACGATCTGATCAGGAAGTGCATACCAATGCTCCTCCATGTAAACTTCCTTATCAGGAGTCTTGCCTTCCTGAAGCTGCTGTATAACCATCTCAACGAAAGGAGCTGCAAGAGGATTGCACTCGAAGTCAGCTGAGATCTTGCCTGCCTTTACATCCTCAAGACCTGCTGTGCAGGCATCGAATGATATAAGGATAACATCATTGCCGGGACCATATGCAACACCTGCATTGTCCATAGCTGTCATTGCGCCAAATGCCTCGTTATCGTTCTGGCAAACTACTACATTGAACTTGCCCTCATAGGACTTGCAGTATGACTCCATAACTTCCTGTCCGCCGGCCTCTGTGAAATCACCGGTCTGCTCGTCAAGGATCGTCCAGCCTTCTCTGTCAGCGATCTCCTTGAATCCGTCTGAACGGCCGATCTGAGCTGATGCGCCTGTTGAACCTGAGATAACAAGAGCGTTGATCTCTTTGATTCCCTGCTTCTCAGCATAAGCCTTAAGCCACTCACCAGCTGCCTTTCCTTCTGTAAGGAAGTTTGAACCTACCCATGCTACATACTTGTCTGAATCATCGATAGTTCTGTCGATAACGATTACAGGGATGCCTGCATCCTCACACTCTGTAAGAACTGTATCCCAGCCTGTTGCGATGATGGGGTCGATGATGATGTAATCAACGCCCTGCTCGATGAATGAACGAACTGCTTCCTTCTGAGCTGCCTCGTCATTGTCGCAGTCAACGAAGCTGAGGTCATATCCGTTTGCTGCTGAGAACACATCCTGGCATGACTTCGTGGAAGCTGTACGCCAGTCTGACTCATGTCCGACCTGTGCGAAACCGATGCTTATGTTTCCGCCGCTTGCTGCTGCACCTGAATCTGCTGCCTTCTCCTCAACTGCATCTGCTGCTGCCTCAACATCCTCAACTACCTCTGTTGCTGCTTCCTCTGCTGCTGATGCTGCGCTGTCAGCTGTCTCCTCAACTGCTGCAGCGGCATCGCCTGCCGCATCAGCCGGAGCTGATGAACCACAGCCTGCAAGAAGTGACATTACCATTGCTGCACTAAGAAGAGTGCCGAGTAACTTTTTCTTCATTTTTTCCTCCTTAAATGAAATCCGGGTGACATGCGCCCTTTTATTTACATTTGTAATTTTATTCGCAATACGCATTATAATCCATGCACATTTTTCACAAAACAGGTTATATTTTTTACGGAATATGAATAAAATATGAACAAAATTTGATATTTTTACACCCTTTGTTCATTTTTTTAAGAATAAAACAGACTTAAGCTGAAATTTGCTTAAAATTCTCCGACTATACGCACCTCAGGCTCCAGCTCCACGCCGAATTTTGCCTTTACGTGCTCTTTTACCTCTTCTATCAGATCGAGTATATCTGCCGAGGTGGCATTTCCCAAATTGATTATAAAACCGTTATGCTTTGGAGAAACCCGCGCTCCTCCTATGGTAAGTCCCGAAAGGCCTGTATCCGTTATCAGCTTCGCTGCATAATATCCCTCAGGTCTCTTGAATGTGGATCCGGCAGAGGGAAATTCCAGAGGCTGTTTTTTTGCTCTTTCGATCCCCAGCTCCCTTATCCTGGCTTTTATCTCTTCCTTATCCCCCTGCTCAAGCTTAAGCTTTGCCGATATGACAGGGAAGTTTGCTTTCTGTGCGACAGAAGTACGGTATCCGAAATCCATATCGGACCCAAGTATGTTTATCACTTCACCGGCAGGACCTATGACCTCTACAGATGATACGATCTGAGACATCTCGCCGCCATAAGCCCCTGCATTCATGAAGACTGCTCCGCCCACAGATCCGGGAATCCCGGATGCAAATTCCATGCCGGCAAGGGATGCTTCCGCTGCCATATTTGCCACATCCGCAAGCTTTGCCCCTGCGCCCGCAGTGATCATATCGCCTTCTATCTCTATATCCTTCAGCGCCTCAGCCGTGCTCACTACAGTACCGTGATAGCCTCTGTCTCCCACAAGTATATTGCTGCCCTTGCCGAGGATAAGATACTCTCTCTCGGACTGTCTCATATACCAGACCAGTTTCAGAAATGACTCTCTGTCCCCGGGTGTCACAAAATAATCTGCCGGTCCTCCCGTGCGGAAGGTGGTGTATTCCGACATGGGCACACCCTTCCTGACGTGTTCACTCCCGCATATGTCATTTAATCTTGATTCGTAATAAGCGCTGGCCTGCATATCAGTCTATGACCATCTTCGCCGCGCCCAGAGTACCTGCGCTGTTCCCCAGCGTGGCTATGACTATCTGAGCATCCCTGCATGCATGGAAGGTATGCGCATCAAAATTTTTTCTTATATAAGGCAGTATGATCCCGCCTGCCTTGGATACTCCGCCCCCCAGAACAAAAACCTCCGGGTTTACAACTCCGGCGATTATGGAAAGTCCCCAGCCGAGATAATATCCGAATCTTTCCGCAACCCTGATGGCAAGCTTATCCCCGTTTCTTACAGCATCCCATAAAGCCTTTGCTGTCACCTCTGTATTTCTAAGCTCTGATCCTTCGGATGAAGCCTCCAGCTCTTCCCGGGTCAGTCTCACTATGCCCGTAGCTGAAGCATATTGCTCAAAGCAGCCCGCATTCCCGCAATTGCAGCGGATCTTTTCATCAGGATTAAGGCAGATGTGGCCTATCTCTCCGCCGGCACCGGTAGTTCCCGCATATATCCGGCCGTGATGTATTATGCCGCCGCCAATGCCTGTACCGAGGGTTACCATGACCATATCACCGTAATCCTTGCCTGCTCCCTGCCAGTACTCTCCCAGAGCAGCCACGTTTGCGTCATTCCCCGCTTTCACCCTCATGCCCCCGAGAAGCCCGGAAAGCTCCTCCTCCACATTGAAGGTCCTCTCCCAATGGAGATTGACAGCCTTTCTTATGACGCCTTCATCATCTACCGGACCGGGGAGGCCTATTCCCGCTCCGACGATATCATCGGCGAGATTCGTTTCCTCTATCTTATTCCTTACGGAATCCGCTATATCCGGGAGGATATTCTTTCCTCCATCCTCGGTCCTCGTCGGGATCTCCCACGCTTCCATGATCTGTCCCCCGGTATTAACAAGACCGAGCTTTACCGATGTGCCGCCTACATCTATACCGACTGCGTATTTCATTTCAATCTCTCCTCCTGGATAAACTCTCCTGTACCCTGTTATAAAGTTCCTGAGCCGCATTGTAGCCCATCTTCTTAAGCCTGTGATTAATGGCTGCTGTCTCACATATGACCGCGAGATTTCTGCCGGGTCTTATGGGGATCACATGGCATACGACTTTATTCCCCAAATACTCGGTATACTCCTCCTCCAGTCCCAGTCTGTCATAGTCCTTATCCTTATCCCAGTCCTCAAGACGTATGACCAGATCTATATTCTGTGTTTCCTCTATGGCGGATGCACCGTACAGGGCATATACATCCACTATGCCTATGCCCCTGAGCTCTATGAAATGCTTTGTTATATCCGGAGCAGAGCCCACAAGCGTTTCATCCGAAACCTTTCTTATCTCCACCACATCATCGGTTATGAGCCGGTGCCCTCTCTTTATCAGCTCAAGTGCGGCTTCGCTCTTTCCTATGCCGCTCTCTCCGGTTATCAGCACTCCCTCGCCGTATACATCCACAAGGACACCGTGTATGGATATGCACGGCGCCAGTCTTACGTTAAGCCATCTGATTATCTCTGCCATAAAGGCAGATGTCGGCATTGAGGATTTCAATATCGGAACCTTGTATTTCGTTGCCAGCTCCTTAAATTCAGCGTTCGGCTCGAGGCTCCTGCAGAATACTATGCAGGGGATCGGATTATTCAGGAATTTCTCACTGATCTGACGTCTTGTTTCCGGATCCTTCTGTTCCAGAAAGGAATACTCTCCGGCTCCTATGATCTCTATCCTCTCAGCATCAAAAAGCTCGAAATAGTCCGCAAACTGCAGTGCCGGTCTGTTTATATCCGGCTTCTCTATCTTTATTTCGGAAATGTCTATCTCCGGTGTGAGATTCGTAAGCGACATTTTTTCGATTATCGCTTCCAGCGAGACACTCGCCATGCTCTATCCTCCTCTGCAAACATCAGTGAAATGAACGTTTTCGGTATCCTTGAATTATATCATAAAAAGCATCCGCCGTATAATCGTTTGTGGCTTCCCGGACGAGAAAAACGAAATCCGCGGAGGTCACCGGTTTTTTTCAAAGAATTCCACTACAGCCGCTGCCGCCTTTGTATTCATCCCCTCTACCGCCGAGAGCGTGTCAATGTCCGCTTCCCTGATTTTTCCTATATCTCCGAAATGTCTCATAAGGGCTTTCCGTCTCGCAGGTCCTATGCCGGGAATATCATCCAATATGGAATGAACCTGGTTCACGGATCTCAGTGATCTGTGATATTCGACGGCAAACCTGTGTACCTCGTCCTGAATACGGACAGCCAGCTTAAATCCCTCACTATGGGGATCTATCGGTATCTCCCTGTTTTCAAAAAATATCCCCCTGGTCCGGTGCCTGTCATCCTTTACCAGCCCCGCCACAGGTATGTGGATCTCCAGTCTGTCCAGCACCTCCCGGCAGATATTCACCTGTCCCCTGCCGCCGTCCATAAGGATAAGATCCGGATATCTGGCAAAGCTGTCGAATTCCGATCTGGCTTCATGAGTAAATCTTCGTGTCAGAACTTCCTTCATGGATTCATAATCATTATTGCCGATGTCAGCCGAAAGCCGGAATTTGCGATAGTCAGACCTTTTTGCTTTTCCCTTTTCAAATACCACCATGCTGCCCACCGAATCAAAGCCCGAGATATGTGAAATATCATAGGATTCCATCCGGTTTACGTCAGTAAGGCCCAGCCAGAGCGCGATCTCCCTGGCCGCCCCTATGGTCCGTCCTTCCTCCCGTTTGATCCTCTCCCTGGAATTCTCCATTATCATCTCTGCATTCCGGTGAGCAAGCTCCACCAGTCTTTCCTTCTGGCCTATCCTGGGGATGATTACTGTCACCCTGCTGCCGCGTTTTTCAGTAAGAAAGCCTTCTATTATCTCCCGGTCAGGCACATCCATCTCAAGCATTATCTCCCTGGGCACAAAGGGTGTACCTGTATAGAACTGTCCAAGGAAATCATTGAGGACCTCAGAGTCTTCGGCATCAGCAGCCACATGGCTTAAAACATAATGGTCCCTTCCTATGAGACGGCCTTCTCTCACAAAGAAGATAACTGCCACTGCATCCTCCCTGTCGCGGTTCAGGGCGATCACATCCCTGTCCTCACCGTCATGTGCCGTGATCTTCTGTTTCTCGGAGACAGATTTGACCGACTCTGTCAGATCCCTGTATATTGCCGCATTTTCAAAATCAAGTTTCTCTGCCGCCGCGTTCATCTTTTCCTTAAGGGAATCCAGGACCGGTCCATACTGTCCGTTCAGAAAATTCAGCGCGCCCTTTACATTCTCAGCGTATTCAGCGTCTTTTTCCGCATCAAACTCCTTAAGGCACGGAGCAAGGCATTGCTTCATATGGTAGTTGAGACAGGGTCTTTGCCTGCCCCTGTCCCCCGGAAGCAGCCTGCTGCAGGTACGGAGCTTATATATCTTATTAATAAGCTCTATGGTCTCCCGTACACCGTAACTGGACGTATATGGTCCGAAATACTTTGCCTTGTCCTTTTTCATCGTTCGGGAAAACATTATCCGGGGATATTGTTCGTTTACAGTGACCTTGATATAAGGATAGGTCTTGTCATCCTTCAGCATGGTGTTATACTTCGGACGGTGTTCTTTGATAAGATTATTCTCCAGGACCAGGGCTTCTGTTTCGGAATCAGTCAGAATATACTCAAACCATGCTATCTGAGTGACCATTTTTTTGATCTTTTCGGATTTTGCTGTCTTCCTGAAATATGAATGGACGCGGTTAAACAGATTCACCGCCTTGCCGATGTATATGATGATATCGTCCGCGTCGTGCATTAGATACACTCCGGGAGATTTCGGGAGTTTCTTTAATTCCGATTCTATATCAAAATCCTTGCCCATGTTTAGATTTTAACATATCCGCTCTCCGGAGCCAGGCGGTACAGAATGAAAAAAGCAGGAGGCCGCGCATGTCCTGCGCGGCCTCCCGGGAAATTTCCGGTTTTGATTTCCGTATCGTACTTATGCCTTAAAAGGATTCTCTGAAGCATAAGGCAGAGAAGCGGGCTGATTATAGCCGATCTCTGAAAGATCTACGCCGATATACTTATATACCTCAAAGAGAGCCTTTCCGAAGTGTCCGAACATGACCGCTCCGTGATGAGGATAGTTCTTCTCTATGAGCACATGGCGATAGAAGCGGCCCATCTCCTTGATGGCGAATACACCGATAGATCCAAACGACTTGGTAGCCACCGGCAGGACCTCGCCCTCTGCAAGATAAGCCCTGAGCTTTCCGTCAGCTGTAGACTGAAGTCTGAAGAATGTAATATCGCCGGGCTGGATATCGCCTTCCATTGTTCCCTCGCACCAATCCTGCGGGTGGGTGCGTGCCATGATCCTCTGATATGACAGATGAGGATTGCAGAGCTTTGTAGAGCAGGTATTGCCGCAGTGGAATCCCATGAATGTGTCGGAATGCACATAAGAGAACTTGCCCTCGATAGATTCCTTGTACATATCCTTGGGTACAGAGTTGTTTATATCAAGCAGCGTCACCGCATCTCCTGATATGCAGGTTCCGATATACTCCGAAAGAACACCATAGATATCAACCTCACAGGATACGGGGATGCCCTCTTTTGCAAGCCTTGAATTCACATAGCAGGGATTGAAGCGGAACATATCCTGGAAAGCAGGCCAGCACTTTGTCGTAAGAGCAACATACTTCCTGTATCCCATATGATCCTTGACCCAGTCCTTAAGGGTAAGCTCATACTGCGCAAGCTCCCTGAGCTTGGGGGTGATCTCGGACTGTCCGAGCTCCTCAGCCATATCCTTTGCTATGGCCTCTATGCCATCCTTATCCTCTGCGTGCTTCTGATAAGCTTCGAAAAGATCAAGCTCGGATTCCTCCTCGATCTCGACATCGAGATTGTAGAGCTGCTTTATCGGTGCATTACATGCAAGGAAATTCTGAGGTCTGGGACCGAAAGATATGATCTTGAGATTCTTAAGACCTACTACGGCGCGTACGATCGGAAGGAATTCATGGATCATATCTGCGCATTCCTCTGCATCGCCCACGGGATACTCGGGAATATAAGCCTTTGTGTTTCTGAGTGCCAGATTATAGCTTGCATTGAGCATGCCGCAGTATGCATCGCCTCTTCCGTCAAAAAGATCCTCCTGGCTCTCTTCGGCAGCAGCCACGAACATCGCGGGACCGTCAAAATGCTTTGCAAGAAGCGTCTCTGCTATCTCCGGTCCGAAATTGCCAAGATATACCACTATGGCATTGCACTCATTCTTCTTTACGTCCTCAAGAGCCTCGACCATCTGAGTCTCGCTCTCTATTATACAGACGGGACATTCATAAATATCATCCTTGTCATACTTCTTTGTGTAGGCCTCTACGAGCGCCTTTCTCCTGTTCGTTGCAAGCTCTGCAGGGAAACAGTCTCTTGATACCGCCACAATACCTACTTTTGCCTTTGGGATGTTGCTTACCATACCTTTTCCTCCTCTAGAAAAATATTTTATATGACCAAATCCGTCCGGATGATGATGCCTGAGGCACCATTTCCTTAATGATTTCACATATATGCAGTCCGGCGGTCATGTCTTCTGCGGGATTTTTCTATTATATGGTTGCTCCAGAAACTGACCCGACAGATGTATGCATCCGCCGTCCTCCCGGAACCGGAATACAGCTACAATTATAAATCTTTTGATATTCAGTGGCAATGGATATTTTAGATCCCGTCATGTAATCCATGTGCGTCACAATTGCTGATATTATACATAAAAACCGCTTTTTTTCGTCATGTTTTATCATTGACAATTGCAAATCGCAATCTTATCATTATAGCCGTGTACTGAATTACATACACGATTTATTGTTTTTGAACCCGATTATTTAAGGAGGACTAATATGAAGACAGTACAGATTTCTCTGAATTCCATCGATAAGGTTAAGTCATTCGTAAATGACATCACCAAATTCGATTATGATTTCGACCTTGTATCCGGCAGGTACGTGATCGACGCAAAGTCAATAATGGGTATTTTCAGCCTTGATCTTTCAAAGCCCATTGACCTCAATATCCACGCCGAGGATAATATAGACGACGTGCTCAAGGTTCTCGAGCCCTATACAGTATAAGGACGAGGACAGACTCCCTTTTTTGAGGAAGGGGACAAAAGTTATTACAGATATTCAAAAAGAGCTTTGCCTGATGCGATGTATCCGGACAAAGCTCTTTTTTGATCTCCGGTCCCGGACTAGTATAGCGTTCGAAAAATAACTGGACTAATGCGCAGAATGCTTGCCTGAGAGTGCGTTTTCAAAAACGCAGGCGTAGCGGGCTACGCCGAGGCTTTTGGAAATGTGCTATCAGGTGAGCAGGCAAGCATTTGGTACAGTTATTTAAGAAACGCTATACTAGGGATCAATACGCCCGTTCCAGTCCTTCTATAGGCTCGTGGCTTGCAAGGAATCTTCCTTCTATCTCGTAAAAGTTCAGATCAAAATCCCTGTATAAGGGAAGCTGCTCCTTTCCTATGACATAAAGCAGACTGTCATCATATCTGCCTCCGGCCATATCATTCCTCAGAGCCTCCAGAGTATTCTGCACCTTGCTCTCAATAGGTCTTGCATAATAGAAATCATTCGTGGTCATGCCATGCAGGTAGGCATAATACGTAAGGTACTGATCCACATCACCGTCCTTTATATCCATCACTATATGATCATACCGTCCTATAACGTCATCTATAGCCTCCCTGCCGTCGAGGATCCCTTTATATTCATAATCACTTACGGCAAATTTCCCATGCTCCTCTATAAGAAAAGGCATCATATCCGCTGTCTGCAGGGCAAGACACACTGCTGTAAGCGCCACAGCCCTCCTGGTGTCCATATGTCTCGAAACAAATACAAGTGCAAAAGTCAGAAGCATATAGCATACAGGCCAGATGAACCTCCCGTTGCTCCTGAATATCCCCACCACCGTGCGGCCCACCTTTCCAAGGGGTATATTGACCAGTATATGCTCTCCCAGGGATATCTCGGGAACAATACTGAATATGATAAAACAGACTGCCGTCAGCAGCATCATCCATCTGTGGCGGTTCATATGCGGCCTGGTCCTTCCTGCAGCAGCTGCAAAAGCCGCGATCATGATCAGCAAAAGCACTCCTGCCCCCAGATATCCGAATCCCTCATATTGCAGAAGGGCAACCGGTAATCCCGGAAGAAGCCCGTATCCCATGGAATTAAAGAATGTATTCAGATTCGCTTCATAGGATCCGGAGCCCAGGCTTGCCTTTGTTCCACCGGTAAATGCCCCGAAAACATAGAGACAGGCCAGTCCTGTCATACAGAAAACCGCCCCGTAAAGCAGGGTCCTTTTCACATCACGGGATGTCATCAGATACTCTGCCAGGCTCATTGCCACTATCCCTCCGCACATCGCCCAAAGATACGGATGTATGAGCAGGGCTGCTGCCGAAAAGCAGAAAAGGACCAGACAATTGCGGGCTGTATCTTTTTCCGGCTTAAGACGTTTCCAGAGGTAGAAGGCAAGAAGTATGAGCCAGTGGGATGTAAGCGACGTATGGTAGAACATACGGTAGATCAGTATCCAGCTCATTGAATAAAACATCGAAGAAATGACCGCCAGGCTCTTCTTTCCGGTATATTCGTAAATGATAAGTCCTCCCAGTCCGCCTGTGAGCATCATTGAGATCAGCCCGTAGATACCCAGATACTGAAAGATCTGCGGGAGTACCGGGTCCAGAAGCTTCCCGACAAATGCAAACAGGGGGATGGCATCCGTATATATGACTGACATATCATGGGGAGCTGAAGCCGTGGTCACAAGCCCTATCGGAAACTGCCAGGGACTGGTCCTGTACATACAGAATCCTATATAATGCTGCGGCATGTCCCTTTCCCCGGTCAGAAAGATCCAGTCATCATAAAAAGGATTTAACACATAGGGACCATATATGAGTATGAAAAGAACTGCTCCCAGAAGCATGGAGAATATGAAAATCTGCAGGCGTTCAGTTCTTTCCGACGATGACAAGCTCGTCATGCGCATACGCCTCCTCCAAGAGGCCTTCTATCACCCCGTCCAGCTTTCTTTCGGATCTTTCTATGATATCAAGCCGCGGCTTGGTGACCGGATGTCTGGCCACAAATATGGTACAGCAGTCCTCATAGGGAAGTATCGATGTCTCATAGGTTCCGATCTTTTCAGAAAGATCCACGATCTCCTGTTTATCCATGCCTATCAGGGGTCTGTATACGGGCATCGACGTGACCGCTGAATCAGTCACATATAATGACTGCAGAGTCTGGGATGCAACCTGGCCTATGGATTCCCCCGTCACAAGACCGAGACAGTCATTCTCCCTGGCCAGATGCTCCGCTATCCTCATCATATAACGTCTCATGATGATAGTAAGCTCGTCATGAGGACAATTCTGATATATAGCCAGCTGGATATCCGTAAAATTTATGATATGCAGATACACCGGACCTGCATACTCCGCCACCTTTCCGGCCAGGTCTATGACCTTCTGCTTTGCCCTGTCAGACGTATAGGGCGGTGCATGGAAATAGACTGCATCTATTATGACTCCCCGCTTTGCTGTCATATATCCGGCCACGGGAGAGTCTATCCCTCCTGACAATAAGAGCATGGTCTTCCCGTTTGTTCCGATGGGCATCCCGCCTGCTCCGGGGATCTCCAGGGAATAGATATGTACTATATCCCGGATCTCGACCCTTATATTGACCTCAGGGTCATGCACATCCACATGGACAGAAGGATACGCCATCAGGACAGCCTCACCGAGAGAAGCGTCCACCTGCATGGATGTGAGAGGGTATGATTTACGGGCACGTCTGGTATTTATCTTGAATGAGAAATCCTTCTTCTCAAAGACCTCATCCACGTATCTGACTATCTCCGTCCTGAGGTTTTCTATAGAGGCATCCTCCACATGGACAACAGGACAAAAGGCTATGACACCGAATACATGCCGCAGAGCATATAATACGGCATCATAGTCATAATCCGCGCTCTTAACCTCCACAAATATGCGCCCGCCTCTGTCCCTGGTAACGGCAAATTCACCATCTGCCTTCCGAAGCGCATATCTTATCTGTTTCATAAGGGCATCCTCGAAAATATGCCGGTTCTTGCCCTTGACTCCTATTTCCCCGTATTTTATAAGAAATGATCTAAACATACCGGTTATCTGTCAGTTCATTTGAACATGCCTTTTTTCTTCTTGCCCCTGGCATTTTCCTTTGCGGCGTCGCTCTCATGCCTGGCAACATAGTTCAGCGAATCGCCTGTGACCGAATCGAACTGGCGCAGGAACTCCTTTGCCTGATTATTGAGCCCCGTAGGCACCTGAACTATAAGGGTCACATACTGATCCCCTCTTGTATTCGAATTCCTGAGCGAGGGTACTCCCTTGCCCTTAAGTCTTACCCGTGTATCAGTCTGTGTCCCGGCTTTGACATTATATACCACCTTGCCGTCCACAGTATCTATCATGACATCGCCGCCAAGGGCCGCCTGTGCGTATGAAATGGGCGCCGTAGAATATATATCCATATCCCGTCTCTGGAATATAGGATGCCTTGCCACATCGACCTCCACCAGAAGATCCCCTCTCGGACCCCCGTTTGTTCCCGGTTCGCCCTTATCTCTGATACGTCCAGCCTGTCCGTTATCTATTCCTGCAGGTATGGCTACCTGGATCTTTTTCTTGGAAGCAATATAACCTGTGCCATAGCAGTCCGGACATTTGTCCTTTATCACCTGGCCGGTCCCCTGGCAATCCGGACAGCTCTGAACATTCTGAACCGTCCCGAAAAGCGACTGCTGTGTAAAGACGATCTGTCCTCTTCCGCCGCATTTGCCGCAGGAGGTCTTTGAGGTGCCCGGTTTGCAGCCGGTGCCCTTGCATTTCGGACACTCATCCTTAAGAGTAAGCTCTATTTCCTTCTCACAGCCGAAGACGGCCTCCTCAAAGGTTATACGGACTGCGGTTCTCAGATTTGCGCCCTTTCTCGGACCGGTACGGTTCGCCCTGCTTCTCCCGCCAAAAAGATCTCCGAATATGTCTCCGAACATATCCGTGAAATCCATTGAACTGAAATCTCCGAAGCCGCCGTAACCGCCGGCACCACCGCCGGGACCGTCAAATGCCGCATGGCCGAACTGATCGTACTGACGGCGCTTGTCGGGATCCGAAAGGACGGCATAAGCCTCCGATGCCTCCTTGAATTTTGCCTCAGCTGCCTTGTCACCCGGATTGGCATCCGGATGGTATTTCTTTGCAAGCTTCCTGTATGCTTTTTTCAGTGTCTCTTCATCGGCTCCCTTGTCGACTCCGAGCACCTCGTAGTAATCTCTTTTTTGTTCTGCCATTTTTTGCGTTTCTCCTTAACCCAAAGCACAGGAACAATCACGAATGATCTTCGTGATTGTTCCATACTGTGTATACTGTACGCAGCGCGCTACGGACCTTATCATTCATCAGACTTCTCTGTAGTCTGCGTCCACTACGTCGGGGCCGGCGTCATCGGAGGAAGAAGCTGAGCCTGAAGCATCAGCTCCGCCGCCCATATTTCCCATATCCGGAGAAGGTCCGGCCTGAGGTCCTCCCTGAGCCTTCTGCATATTCTCATACATTGCCGAGAAGACCTTCTGTGCAGACTGCTCAAGCTTGCTCTTTGCAGACTTGATCTCATCAACATCACTCTCAGACAGCTCTGAAGCATCATTATGCTTTGCAAGCAGATCCTTGAGGGCCTTAAGATCAGCCTCGACCTCGCTCTTGGCTGAAGCGTCCAGCTTGTCTCCCACCTCATTTATGGCATTCTCTGTCTGGAATGCGAAGGAGTCTGCCTCGTTCTTTGTATCTATAGCCTCTTTACGCTTCTTGTCCTCTGCCTCATACTGCTGGGCATCCTTTACAGCTCTGTCGATCTCATCATCTGACATGCTTGAACCGCCTGTTATGGTGATATGCTGCTCCTTGCCCGTTCCGAGATCCTTTGCCGATACGTTAACTATACCGTTTGCGTCTATATCGAAGGTAACCTCAATCTGAGGCATTCCTCTCCTTGCGGGAGGGATCCCGTCAAGCCTGAACTGTCCGAGGCTCTTATTGTCCTTTGCAAACTGTCTCTCACCCTGAAGCACATTGATATCCACTGCTGTCTGGTTGTCTGCCGCAGTTGAGAACACCTGGCTCTTCTTCGTAGGGATCGTGGTATTTCTCTCGATCAGTCTTGTAGCAACTCCGCCCATGGTCTCTATCGAAAGTGAAAGCGGTGTCACATCCAGCAGAAGGACATCCCCTGCGCCTGCATCACCGGCAAGCTTACCGCCCTGGATCGAAGCACCTATTGCTACGCACTCATCAGGATTAAGGCTTTTTGAAGGCTCCTGTCCCGTAAGCTGCTTTACCTTCTCCTGAACACAGGGTATACGGGTAGATCCGCCTACCAGAAGGACCTTTCCCAGATCCGAATTGTTAAGTCCCGCATCCTTCATTGCATTCTGTACAGGTACGGCGGTCCTCTCGACTATCTCGTGAATAAGCTCCTCAAACTTTGCTCTTGTAAGGTTCATGTCAAAGTGCTTGGGACCGTCGGAGGTAGCTGTGATAAAGGGAAGATTTATATTTGTTGTCGATGCGCTGGAAAGCTCCTTTTTGGCCTTCTCTGCCGCTTCCTTTATACGCTGCATAGCCATCTTGTCGCCGGAGAGGTCTATGCCTTCCTTGTTCCTGAAGTCATCTACCATGTACTTTGATATAACATTATCTATATCATCACCACCCAGATGAGTATCGCCGTTTGTGGAAAGAACCTCTATTACACCGTCTCCGATCTCGATTATCGACACATCGAACGTGCCGCCGCCAAGGTCGTATACCAGTATCTTCTGCTCCTTCTCATTATCAAGGCCGTATGCCAGCGCTGCTGCCGTAGGCTCGTTTATTATCCTTTTCACATCAAGGCCGGCTATCTTTCCGGCATCCTTCGTCGCCTGTCTCTGGGCATCATTGAAATATGCAGGTACCGTGATGACAGCCTCTGTCACGGGCTCACCCAGATAGCTCTCGGCATCTGCCTTAAGCTTTGAAAGGATCATTGCCGATATCTGCTGCGGTGAATACTTCTTATCATCTATCGTACGTCCATGATCCGTACCCATATCACGCTTGATCGAAGATATGGTCCTGTCGGCATTTGTTACCGCCTGTCTCTTTGCAGGCTCACCGACAAGCCTCTCACCGTTATTAGTGAATGCCACTATGGACGGTGTAGTCCTCATTCCCTCTACATTTGCTATAACAGTCGGCTTTCCGCCTTCCATTACTGCCACACATGAATTTGTTGTTCCAAGATCGATACCGATTATCTTACTCATATTCTTATCCTCCTCTTTTTTTCTTTATTATCGCCCACTGCCCGGCAGTGTGGCCTGATGGGATGCACCCATGCCAGTGCTTAATTTCATTGTGCTGCCGATCGGGATCGGCATGGGGCCTACTTTGCCACCGACACCATGGAGTGTCTCACGACTGAATCATTTAACATATATCCTTTTTGTAATTCCTTGCAGACCTTTCCGCTTTCATATTCCTCTGTCTCCTCCTGCATCACCGCATTATGCAGATTCGGATCAAAGTCTGCTCCAAGCGCTTCTATAGGCTTCACCCCCAGTTTAGCGAGCTCATCCATAAGCTGCCTGTATACCTTATCCATGCCCTCTATGAACGGATCATCCTTTTTCTCCTCATCCTGTCCCGCCATCTCAAGGGCTCTTTCAAAGTTGTCAATGACCGGAAGTATCGCCTCTGTCACTGCTTTTTCTCCATTGGCAAAGGTTTCGGCCTTTTCCTTTTCGGTCCTTTTGCGGAAATTGTCAAATTCCGCCATCTGCCGGACCACCTTGTCATTGAGCTCTGCTATCTTTTTATCCTTCGGATCCTCCTTCTCAGCCGCCTCTTCGCTGTCATTGCCGGAGTCTTCCTCCGAAGGCTCATCCTCCTGCTCCTGCTCTTCCTCAGAAGTCTCCCCGGTCTCTTCGTCAGCTGACTCTTCCTTTGCTTCTTCCTGAAGGATCTCCTCTGTTTCCTCTTCAGGATTCTCCTTATCCCTGTCACTTCCCATTATTCTGTCCTCCGTATCTGTCATGCCTATTTTTTCTTATAGATTTCATCCAGCTGATTCATAAGGCTCTGCATAGTCCCCATGGCTTTCTCATAATCCATTCTCTTGGGTCCCACGATCCCTATGGTCCCTCTCATTCCGTCTCCGAGATCATATGTGGCCGTTACTACCGAGCAGTCCTGCATGGCCGGACTTGCCATTTCCTTTCCGATATATACCTGCATCTCATTCTTGCCCGCATTGTTCTCCGCAAGTGAGGCATTTACTATCTTTTCAAGCTCTTCCTTGTTCTCGAATGTGTTTATTATATCCGTGGCCTTGCCCGAATCCATGAGCTCCGGATACTTAAACATATTCGTTGCACCCGATGTGTATATCTCAAGATCCTCGTCTGCTCTGATCGCCTCGGCAACTGCATCTATGACAGAGTTTATTATCTCGGAATGAATACCGGCCCTTTCCTTCAGCAGTGTGATAAGTCCCAGATTTATCTCCTCCAGGGACAGCCCGTTCAGGTGGGTATTAAGCAGGAGATTCAGCTTCAGTATCGTATCCTCATCTATCTCCTCCCCGGTATGTATCATTTTATTTTTGATTATATTCCCCTCTACTACTATAACAGCCAGAAGAGAATCCTTTTCCACCTTGGAAAGCTGCAGAAACTTCAGCTTGTTCCTGTGTATCTCCGGGGTGCTTACGAGCGCCGTGTAGTTTGTATTCGTCGCCAAAAGCCTGGCCGCCTGCTTTAGTACCGCTTCGAGCTTATCGGCTTTTTCTATGATAAGCTCCTCTCTCTCCTGGATCTCGCGCTCTTTCTCACTTATGAGATTATCAACGTAAAACCGGTAGCCCTTGTCCGTCGGTATCCTGCCGCTGCTGGTATGAGGCTGGAATATATATCCCATCTCCTCCAGATCAGACATTTCATTTCTTATGGTCGCGCTGGAAAGCTTAAGGTCGGTGTACTTTGATATAGTACGGCTTCCCACAGGCTCTCCTGTCTCAAGGTAGTTTCTGATGACTGCTGTGAGTATCTTGACCTTTCTTTCGTCAAGCTCTGCAATTTTTGCCGGTTCCCTGGCCATCAGTTCCTCCTTTCGGTTTTATCATCGCTTCTGATTTTCGTTAGCACTCGACTTGGTTGAGTGCTAATCGCCAAGACATAATCTATCACCCTATTGAAAGAATGTCAACACCCAACATGATTTTTTCACAATTCCTGTTGACAATTGACCTGCTTTCTTCTATACTAACCGTACTATTCGTGATAATACAGTTATTGCAACGGAAAGGAATATAAAATGTTATGGACCATTGATTTTCGCGATAAACGCCCGATATACGAGCAGATCGTATCGGGTATAGAGGATGAGATCCTCCGGGGTGTGATGCCCCCCGATGAACCTCTGCAAAGCGTCAGAAGTCTTGCCATGGAGCTTTCCGTGAATCCGAACACCATACAGAAAGCATACCGGCAGCTTGAGACTGACGGATATACCTACTCGATCCCAGGAAGAGGCAGCTTTGTGAGCAATGTGGCCGAACTGAAGCATATCAGGCAAAAGGAAACGCTGCAGAAGATCCGGGTGACGGTACATGAAGCCAAGGTTCTCGGCGTAAGTGATACAGAAATAAATGAGGCGGTGAAGGGAGGCTTAAATACATGATCGAGGCAAATAATGTGACAAAAAGATTCGGAGATCTGACCGCTGTGGATGATGTCACTCTCACCATAGAGGAGGGCAAGGTTTTCGGTCTTATAGGTACGAACGGGGCGGGGAAATCCACCTTCCTGAGGATGCTGTCCGGTATCCTCACTCCCGACACGGGATCCATAGAGATAGATTCCATGCCGGTATACGAGAATCCGAAGTGCAAGGAAAGCTTTTTCTTCATATCAGACGAAGCTTATTTCTTCCTGAATTCCACACCGGATGATATGGAGCGCTTCTATGAAAAATGCTATCTCTCCTATGACAGATCGCGGTATGAGAAGCTGATGGGAAATTTCGGTCTGGACCGCCGGAGAAAGATCTCCACTTTTTCCAAGGGTATGAAAAAACAGTTATCGATAATCCTGGGACTCGCCGCGATGACAAAATATATCTTTTGCGATGAAACCTTTGACGGGCTTGATCCCGTTATGAGACAGGCCGTAAAGAGCATCTTTGCCTCTGATATGTCCGAACGGGAGTTTACACCTGTGATCGCATCCCATAATCTCAGAGAGCTCGAAGACATCTGCGATACTGTAGGGCTCCTTCATAAGGGCGGCATGCTCATGTCCGAGGATCTGGACGATGTAAAGGGTGATGTACATAAGATCCAGGTAGTCTTTCCCGATGAATTCGATCCTGCTTCCATCAGCGACAGACTCAGGATCCTCGAAAGCGAACAGAGAGGCTCTCTTCACACTTATATAATAAGAGGGAGGGAAAGTGCCATAAAAGACATACTGAGGGAGGGAAATCCGGTATTCATGGAGGCTCTTCCTCTCTCACTCGAAGAAATATTCATCACATCAACGGGGGTAGAAGGTTATGACATCAAAAAGATCATTTATTAATATGCTTACAGAAGACCTTAAGCGAAGGATATGGCCCCTTGCCCTTTCCCTGACAGGCTTTTTCTTTGCGCTGCCTGTACTGGCTCTTATCAAGGCTGAAGACCATCTTAACTCACTGCATCTGGGATATGACAATCTGGCATCGCTCCGGATCTCCTACGCAAGATTTACCCTGGGCGGATCCAACGGTTTCGTGATAGCCGGACTCATGATCATGGCCGTGCTCAATGCAGTACATGGAATGAAATATCTTCACAGCCGACAGGAAGCGGATTTCTACGGCTCGGTTCCGGTGCTCCGCACCTCAAAATTTGCCGCTGCATATATCAACGGCATACTGATAGCCTTAATACCCTATCTGCTGATGTATGTATTTGCAGTGATCATCGGGGTGACTAACGGTCTGCTGACTCCTGAGGGTCTGTCCTTCGGAATCCGGACAGTGCTGCTTGAGACCGCCGGCTTTCTTCTGATCTACAGCTTCGTTATCATAGCCGCGATCCTTACCGGTCATAATGCAGTCACACTCGCCGGGGCAGCTGTGCTCCTGTTCGTACCGGAAGCATACGTACTGCTTTTGGAAGGCTATGCCACTGACTATTTCGTCACAAAATACAGTACAGATCCCGGGCATACAGCGTATCTTTCCCCGGTAACTCTGTTTTTCAAGATGCTGGCTGTCGATGATGTCTACAGCTCCGCTTATATGACACCTTTGAGCTATCCTGTGTCCAGCTTTGTGATAGCCTTCATCTGTGCAGCTGTAACGGTCTGTCTGTTTTTTGTATCACACTGGCTTATAAAGCAGCGTCCTGCAGAAGCCGCCGGCAAGGCCATGGCATTTGACAAGACAAAATCTGTCATAAAGATCATAATAATGATCCCTGTGGCGATGGCTTTCGGAGCCTTCTTCCCTTCACTTAATGAGGGCGGAAGCACCTATGCATGGCTTATCTTCGGTCTCGTAGTCGGACTGATACTTGCACATTCGGTCATCGAGATAATATATGAATTTGATTTCAAGGCCTGCATCCGTCATATACCCTCTGCAATGATAAGCGCAGTTATCACTTCAGCGATAGTATCCTTCTTTGTATTTGATCCCCTGGGGTACGATACGAGACTTCCCGGGAAGGAAAGCCTTGAAAGCGCTGCCGTCTATCTTCCCGGCATAAACAGCAGCTATGCCTCATACGACTTCACATATGCGGCCGGTATCACCGAAGCAGACCTTCATATGAACAAAATGATGCTGACTGATATCGAGGATGTTTATACTCTGGCTGAAGCAGGGACAGAGTTTGCGAAGGAATACAGATGGCGGGGAAAAAACCCTCCTGAACTGAACGCGGGCGGCTCCGCTTCCCGCTACGTCGAGATTTCAATTCTGCTCAGAAAGAAAAACGGCGGAGAATTCAGGCGATCCTATTATTTTGACAAGGAGGATGCCGATAATATCAAGGCTTTGTGTCATATTTATGATACGGAGGAATATAAAAAGAATACATATGAGATCTTCATGGAGGAGGAGCGTCTGGAAAAATACAATATCGACATTCAGACACTGTCCTTTGAATCCGGCAGATATTCAGATTCCCTCAAGCTGTCCGATGCGGAGATAAAGGCACTTTGCGATACGATGGCCGAAGAAACAAAGGGATTATCTGTTGAGTATCTTGAGAGCGAGGCCCCCGTCGGGTATATATCGCTTGATACAAAGCCTTCGGATGGTGCCACCTATAACAGCATCTATACCGTTCCTCTGGGACATGTTTATCCCTCATTCACGGAAACCCTGGCTTTGCTCAACAGGTATGGCTTTAAGGCTTACGGAAAGCCCGAGGCTTCTGAAATAGACTACATCCTTCAGCTCATGTACAGCGATGACGGAACTGATATATCAGAACGCATAGACAGTACCTCTGAGATAGAGGAGCTGCTTCCCGAGCTGATAAGCCAGGATTACGCCTCTGTCAATTACGCTATGCTGGATGTGGACAACAATGCCAATTTTGAGGTCCATTACAGGAAAACTCCGGTTCAGGCTGAGGAAGAAATGAACGCAGCCATCGAATATTTCATAAAAAGAGGCCCGGCCGGATCAGGCGGACAGCTATAGCCGGCAGATACAGCTAGCAGATACGCGGAAGCCCTTCCCCATACAGCGGACTGACGATCTTTACTCCCCCGATCGCAGTCCGCATTGTTACGTCTGCAGGATCGGAAGTGACCTTTCCTATGACCTCTGCCTTTTCGCCGTAGGGACTTCTTCTTATTATATCAAGTGCTTTATCCTGATCTTCCTCAGGCAGTACAAAGACACACTTTCCTTCATTCCCCATATAGAGAGGATCCAGTCCCAGTATGCCGCAAAACCCCCTTACCTCTTCCGAAACAGGTATGGCGGTCTCTTCGATACGGATATGAAGTCCGGAAGAAGAGGAAAATTCATTTAATATCGTCGCCAGGCCGCCTCTGGTTATATCTCTCATGGCATGTATGCATATTCCTGAGCCGATGAGTCCTGACACCATACAAACCAGCGGAGCAGCGTCTGAAAGTATATTGTTTTTTATGGACATCCGGCTTCCGAGTATCGCCGCATGATGATCTCCCAGACAGCCGGAAACCAGGACTGCATCCCCGGGTCTGATATTTGCGGGCGAAATATCCGTACTGATGTCCACAAAGCCGATGCCGGAGGTATTGATCATGAGGCCCGGCTCACCCGGATCCGCCGGCTCTACCACCTTGGTGTCCCCGGTGACGATCTTCACCCCGGATTCTCTCGCGGTATCAGCCATAGAGCATACTATTTTTTTCAGATCCTGTATGTCAAGACCTTCTTCCAGGATATATCCTGCCGTAATGTATGCCGGCACCGCCCCGCTCATAAGAAGATCATTCACTGTGCCGCATACCGCAAGCCTTCCTATATCGCCTCCCGGAAAAAATACCGGCTTTACCACATATGAATCCGTGGTGAAGGCGATCTTCTTTCCGTCTGCCGGCGGAAGCACGGCAGAATCAGAAAGCGGTTCCAGATAATCATTTGAGAAGGCTTCCCTGAAAATGTCACGGATCAGCTCTGCTGTCGCGCTCCCTCCGGCGCCATGGGTTTTATCTATTATCCCGTCCATATTCACACCTTTTCACGGCTCCACCGCGCTGTTGAACCACAGGGCAGGATCAGCCCGCTGCCGCTCACGGGAAGTCCCACCTCATCTGCCATGACCCTGCCGCCGTATCTTTTTGTAAAAAGAAGCTCCATCATATACATAAGGACCGCAGGCTGAAGACCGGTGGTATAGGAATTAAGTATCACAAAAGCCGCATCCTCTGATATGAGGTCTGCAGTAAGCTTCAGGAATTCAAAAATATCCTCTTCCATTTTCCATACCTCACCCTTGGGCCCGCGGCCGTAGGATGGGGGATCTAATATGACTGCATCGTATTTATTACCCCGTCGGATCTCCCTCTCTGCAAATTTCCGGCAGTCATCCACTATCCATCTGCAGCTCTCATGGGCTATCCCCGAGGCTGCCGCATTCTCCCTGGCCCAGCCTGTCATCCCCTTTGACGCATCCACATGAGTCACATGCGCACCGGCTTTTGCAGCCGAGACTGTCGCACCACCGGTGTAGGCAAAAAGATTCAATACCCTTGTCTCCTTCCCCTGCTTCTTTCTTGCCCCTATCAGCCGCGCTGCATAATCCCAGTTTGCAGCCTGCTCCGGAAAAAGTCCGGTATGCTTGAAGGAAAAGGGTTTCAGGTTAAACCTCAGATCTCCGTAGGATATCTGCCATTCCTCAGGGAGATCATCAAATTCCCAGTGTCCGCCTCCCTTATCACTCCTGAAATAATGCCCGTTGGGTCTCCTCCACCGGCTGTCCTTCTTCGGAGTATCCCATATGACCTGGGGGTCGGGACGCACAAGGATATATTCTCCCCACCTTTCCAGCTTTTCTCCTCCGGAGGTATCTATCACCTCATAGTCTTTCCATCTTTCCGGTATTATCAACTTTATCTCCTCTATATTTTATATCCTGTTCTTCATGCAGTTAAAGCAGGCTCCCTCCTGTGAAACCATACAGGCTCCCACAGGATGCTCCGGTGTGCATTTTGTAAAGAATAAAGGGCAGTCCCCGGGGTCACACTTCCCCGTTATCACCTCTGAGCATCTGCAGCCCTTTACATTCCTGTCCATATCAAGATTCCTGCTCCCCGCATCATATTTTATATATTTCTCTCTAAGATACAGCCCCGATCCCTGGATAAGACCCATTCCTCTCCAGGCCGCATCACCTGCCTCAAAAAAGCTCCTGACGGCTGCCCTGGCTTTCCCGTTCCCCCCGCTTTTAACCGCTCGTGGATATAGATTCAGAAATCCTGCCTCTTCCTTCCCTGCAAGGCGGACCAGCGCATATAATGCGGCTGTGAGCTCCTTTCCCGTAAATCCCGAGACAACAAAGGGTACACCGAGCTCCTCAGACAGCCTTTTGTATGCATCTGTCCCGGCGATGACAGCCACGTGTCCCGGAGCAAGAAAACCATCGATCCCGTCGGATACCCTGCGTATGGCCTTAGGCATGGTCTTCAGAGAGGTAAGCAGCCTTATATTATCTATCCCCTCCTCCTCTGCCTGTGACAGCATGGAAGCAAAGACGGGCGCAGTTGTCTCAAAACCGACCGCTGCAAAGATAAAGGTACGATATCTGTCCTTCTTCGCGAATGTGAGCATCTCCGACGGCGAATATACGAATCTGATATCAGCCCCCTGTGCCCGGGCCTGATTCAGACTCCCCGCCGAGCCCGGAACTCTTAAAAGATCTCCGAAACTCACTATCACATTCCCGGGTTCATGCGACAGAGCTATGAGCCTGTCTATATATTCCGTGACAGTGACGCACACCGGGCATCCGGGGCCGGAGATAAGACGGATCCTTTCCGAGAGCATGGAGGGAATCCCGTTCTGAACTATGCCTGCAGTATGTGTACCGCACACCTCCATCAGCCTGAGCTCCCGGCCCTTATATTCCTTCAGGTATTCAGCCGCATCCGAAAGCTTCATGACACCGCTTCTATAACTCTTCCATAAGGCGCAGGATCTCATCCATTTCCTCCGCCTCCGTTTCTGTCAGCTTCTGGATGATACATCCTGCATGTACAAGGACTCTGTCTCCGACTTCACATTGTGTAAGGCCGGCTTCCGCTTCTACTATATTTCCACCAAAGTCCACGTCCGCCTTATGCCCTCTTTTTTCTATTATCACTCCGCCCGATGCTATACACATATGTTTACTCCGTCTGTCCCTTTCTGAACAGATACGATAACTTTCACATAATGTATTGTCAAGTCTTCCCGCCCTGAGTCTCATCTGTCCTGCCATGCAGGAACCGTGATCTCCTGACCTGCCTTATATATCTTAGAAGCCTTTTATATCCCTCTTCCGCCTCTCTCAGCTCCTCCCCGGAGATGCTTTTTCCCGAATACAGAAGCTTCTCATATGTTTCACAGAAAACCAGACAGTCTTCGGGCACGCGTCCGCTCAGCCTGGCACGGTATTCACTGATGGTCTCAAACTCACCCCTTCCTTCTTTGATCTTTTTAAGCAGCTCCATATCCCGGTGGCAGAGCCATATGCCTTTTTCTTTTACGCTCATACTCCTGTATCGCAGCTTTTTTATGATACCGTCAAGCAGAAACAAGATCCCTGCAAGAGCGATCCCCGAAGCCGGCGGGATAAGGATCTGATACCATCGTACTGAAGACAGCCCCCTGTCAGTATCTTCACGGATATCCTCCGGTCCGTTTTCCGACAGTGTCATCTCATTTACTGCTTCCTTTGCCTCCCCTGCATCCGGCCTGTTCCATGAAACCGTATTTGCAAGTCCGGGCGTTGGCTCGAACACAAACCATCCGACTCCGTCGATATAAGCCTCCGGCCATGCATGGGCAGAGGAAGAAAGAACCTCGATATGAGATCTTCTGCCTGCAGGAACCCTGAAGCCCTGTACATAACGCGCCGGTATTCCGTACGCTCTTGCAAGAAGCACGAAGGAGGTCGCGAAATAGCTGCAATACCCCGCCTGCTTCTCAAGTATGAAATGATCAAGAAAGCTTTTCTCATCCTTGACGCTCTCGGGTAATCTGCCGGGCTTATCTGTATATGAAAACCCCTTAAGAAACTTTTCTATACAGAGCAGCTTTTCATAATCGCTGCTGCCTTCTGCCGTAATCCCCTCCATATAGTCTGCAAGCTCAGGTGAAATCGCGGGTTTTTTGCCATATATTTCATATATCATATCCCTGTATTTCTGATACTCTTCATGCTCCTCCATGCTGATACCGCTTTGCTTCTGTGCCCTGATCCAGCTCGCGGAGGTGACCGCATGCCCCTTATCAAGCAGCTCTTCAAATGCGGGATCTCCTCTGTTGATCCTGTAGTAAGATATCCGGTAAGGTTCCTTTGACTTTGTCCTGTCCGAAAAACGAAGATCTCCTCCCTCAGGCAGGAGATCTGCTCCCTCCGCGGCTGCCGCCTTGGCTGTTGAAAATGCGAACCCTGTCCTTATATCCTTATATTCTATCCTTATCTGTGCCGGCTTCATCATATCTGACAGCTCAGAGCCTTCAGATGCATCCATTACGGCAGAAAGTGTTTCCAGAGTATCATATCCCTTTTCATCCATCGTACTTCCATCTGTTTTTTCCCAGTTCCTTCCGTTGAAGGTATCAAAGCTCCTGCCGGAAAGATACAGCCTCGGATCACATTCCGCCGAAGGATACAGCTCCATTACCGGATAGTCCGTATCTGTGAGATCTCCTCCGAAGCCACCCCTGTCCGAAAAGCCTATTACCGGGGCATTTGAATCCCATCCATCTGCCGAAAACAGCTCCTCGAGCAGCATTACGTATCCGCTTTGGATTTTCCGGGACAGACTTCGTACAAACTGCCAGTCATATGGTTCGGACGGCACTTTGATGAAAAGCATTATCAGAAAAATCAGTATCATGAAGGGTGAGATAAATACCAGATGCTTATCGTAAGACGTATCCCCTTCTTTTACCGTGTGTCTCTGAATGAGATCCGCTATGGTGATCAGTACGTAAAAAAGCAGGATACAGACGGAAGCCCTGTTCATGCTTTTCCCGTACAGCAGTAGAAAAGGCAGGGCCGCGAGGGCAGCAGCAACCGTGGCCATGCGAAACCTTATCGACAGGGAAGCCGCATATCCTGTGAGGAAACAGCCGGCAGCGACCAGGATCTCCAGCAGGATAAAACGATGATCATATATCCGGTTCAGTCTCTCACCAGGCGGTATCATGATCATCACCGCAAGGACCGCTGAAAGAGTTATTCCCGGAAGGATCCCCTTCTGTCCGCGCTTCAGGCATTTCAATAGAAGCAGATAAAGCGATGTTGCAGCTGTTATTGCAAGCCACTGCTGAGGTACTGTATTCCCTGAAATAAAAACATGTAAAAATGCAGAAGCCGTAAGGGCGCACGGAAGGATCAAAAGCACCTTGTATAAAAAAAATACCGTCATATGCTCTCCTCCAGAGGGCTGTCTGTCCCTATATATATGACTTCCCGGTCACCGCTGCCATCATCCCGGTCAGCTGCATATCCCTTCTGTCCGACAACATATATCCTCACCGGCAGATTCCCGGGATTTACTTTTTCTATCCAGCCGAAGGCTTCCTTATCCTGCTCCGATATCAGGAATATCAGCATCCGGTATTCCGAAAGAGCCCCGGTTTCATACTGCCTTGCAAGTATTTCCTTCAATGTCATTTCCTTACGAAAGCTATAGGTTCGCATAAGCTCATACAGCGCTTCGAAGGAAGCCGTATCACTTACCGCGTTTTTTTGTATATCCGAGCTTATGACATCTACAGGGATATTCTTTTCCACATAATAAAGAGACAGAGCCAGAAGAAGCTCTATCATTTTATTTTCGGGAGGAAGATATCCTTCCATCCTCTCCTCGTAGCGCCGTGGATCCATTATCATCACTATACCCTTTTTTTCCTCACTCTTTTTTTCACGCATCATAAGCTTCTGCCTCGCTGCGCTCGCCTTCCAGTGAAGAAACCGTACATCGTCTCCGGGAATATATTCCTTTACAGTGATATCAGGCATATTCCTGTCCATATAGCTGTCCCGGCCGGAGTCATAAGGCTCCTCCCTTCCGCTCAGCCCGGAAA